>DNCF01000128.1 GCA_003484545.1 Massilia sp.
GCATGGCGACCCGGAAGCCCTCGACCTCGAGCGGAGGCAGCGCCAGCACGCGCGCGTCGCCATGCGGCGCCAGGCCCATCACCTTGCCCTCGTTGCCTTCGCCGGGGAAGAGCGCCTGCGTCAGCAGGAAATAGAACATGCCCAGGCCGACGAGGCGGGTGTCGTCGCGGTCCCATAGCTGCTTGCCGATGCAGGTAATGCGTTCGCGGTTGGCGACGTAGAACGAGGACACCTCGCGCCAGTCGCCCGGCACGCCGGCCGCGCCATCCCAGCGTTCGGTAAAGTCCACCACCGGACTGCCCTGGCCGTCGACGACCATGACCGCCGCTTCGCGAAACGGCGAAGGGTGGAATACGCTGTACAGGTGCGCCAGGTGGTGCGAGATGCGCGCGCGGCGGCAGCCAGGCGCCAGCACCAGGGTGTCCGCCAGCTCGGCCTCGTAGCTGGCCAAGGCCGCGATCTCGGCGTCCGACGAGTAGCACTCGACCAGCACCTCGACCGGGCGCTCGAGGCCGGGCAGGGCGGGGCGGTAGTGCTGGCGCAGGTCGCCGGGCTTGCCCCAGTGGTGCTTGTGGCGGGTGAGCCTTTCCTTTTGAATCGCCCATGCCAGCTGGGAGCCGTGCATCAGGCAGATGCTGGCATCCTGGGTACGGTTAATGCCGAGCACGGTTGGACCGCCTGCGGCAAAGGCATCGTTCATCGTCTTCTCCTGTATTTTTAAGACTTCTTGTAGCGACGGGCGATCCAGCCCTACTTTGAGCACGATGAGCTGCCATTAGTTCGGCACGGTTTTTCGCGCGTGCGTGCACGTGATGCGTGAAACCTGAGCGCGCCGCCGCGGTCTTAGGGTTTGGTTGAACTGGCAAGCGAGGACATCATGGCGCAAGCGAATCCGGCCCAGGCCGACCAGCCGACGCCGCAGGGCGAGGGACCACCGGCGGACGGCCGCGCGGGCGGCGGCACCCAATTCCTGCTGCAGGCCATGCAGGATGCGTTGGCGGAAATCCAGGTCTGCGAGCTGGCGATCGAAAAATCCGGCAACGACGAGGTCAAGACCTTTGCCCAGGCGATGGTCGACGAGCATGGCCGCATGGGCCGCGACATCGAGCAGCTCGCCAGGCGCAAGGGCCTGGGCGCGCCGCAAGATTTGCGGCCTGAGCAGGAAATGACGGTCGAGGAATTGTCGAGCCTGTCGGGACGCGACTTCGAGCAGCGCTGGATCCAGTACAACATCGACGCCCACGAGCGCGACATCAAGGTGTTTCGCCATTACGCGGGCCAGGAACCCGATCCGGACATCCGCACGCTGGCGACGACGATGGGCGAGACCCTGGCCGAGCACCTCAAGATGGCGCACGAGCTCGGCAAGAAACTGGCCCGGTCCTGAAGGGGCGCAGGCACGCGCGCGGCGCTCGCGGTATGATGGGACACCCTCTCATCCGTGATAGAACGTATGCTGCACACGCCCCCGACCTTCACGCCGCTGATGGCGCCGCAAGCCCATCCCGACCCGCTCACTTTCCTGTTCCACAACGGGCGCCTGCTGGTGCGCGAAGCCGACCTGGCGCTGCCCGACGCCGCCGCGCTGTCCGCGCTCGACCTCGACCCGGCGCTCCTGCAGCCGGTTGGCCTGCTGGGCGAGCGCTATTGCGAGGCGGGCTGGAGCGAACGCGAAGAAGCGCCGCCGGGCTATGCCTGGCGCGGCCTGCGTTCGCTGTTCTTCGGCGACATGGACGAAGCGACAATGGGTGTGGCCGGGCGCGCGGCCCAGATCGCCGAGTGGGCGCGCACCCACCGCTACTGCGGCGCCTGCGCCCATCCGATGGAACGCCTGTGGCACGAGCGCAGTTTTAAATGCACCCACTGCGGCCACCTGGCTTATCCGCGCATTTCGCCGGCGATGATGGTCCTCATCAAGAACGGCGACAAGGTGCTGCTGGCGCTGCACCACGCGTCGGCGGCCAAGCGCTTCACGCCGCTGGCCGGTTTCCTGGAGGCGGGCGAATCGATCGAGGAAGCGATCCACCGCGAGGTCTACGAGGAGGTCGGCTTGCGGGTGACCAACCTGCGCTATTTCGCCAGCCAGTCATGGCCCTTCCCGCATTCGCTGATGATTGCCTTCACCGCCGACTATGCCGGCGGCGAGATCCGCATCGACACGAGCGAGATCGCCGAGGCGCGCTGGTTCGGACCGGATGACGAATGGCCGGAGCGCGTGCCGCACATTTCGGTGTCGAGTGTGCTGGTCGACGCGCACCGGCCGCCGGGGCATTAGAGTGCCTAACAAAACCTCCATGGCGGCGTTGCATCGTCTCACCGTACGCTCGTACTGTCTTCGCGGTCCGCCGCTGCGGCGACGCGCCGGGCGGCCGTATCCCTTGCCCTGAAGGTTTTGTTAGGCGCTCTTAAGCATCGGCCCCGGCAGGTCATCCGCTTTCGATTCCTGCCGGGAGCGGTTTAGGCCTCGCCCGTCGCCGCCGGCAGGGCCGGCGTGCGCACCACCGCCACCGTCGACGACACCATGGCCGGCGCCGCCCGTGGCGTGGAGGCCGCCGCGATCGCCGTTTCCTGTGGACGTGCCCCGGTGCCGCGCAGCTGCACCGCGCGCTGCAGCAAATCGAACCAGAACGGCGCGCCGAACAGCGTGGTCGAGGCCGTGATCAGCCAGCCGGCCGCCTGCAGGGCGAAGGCCGCATCCAGCACCGGCGGAAAACTCTCCCAGCCGATCGGCAAGGCCCACAACTGGCGCAGGGTCTCGGCGTCGAGCGCGCCCGGCGCGCCGCCGATATGCGCCGCCAGCTGCGGCTGCTGCCAGAGGGTGCGGAACAGGTTGATGCTGTCGATGTTGAACAGGATCGCCAGCAGCAGCGAGATCAGCAGCGAAATCAGGAGCTGGCGCCGTTTATAGGCGCCCGAGACCCGCTCCATCGCATTGTCGAACCAGCCGGCCACCAGCAACTGAAAACGCTCCAGGTCGCCGGCCGCGCGCGCGTGCAGGGCATGCAGGGCGCGCCGTATCTGCGGGTCGCGTATCGCGTCGATGTCGGCGCCGAGGCGCGCGAAATCGCCCGGCACCTTCTGGATGCTGTCGATCAGGGCAATCGCAAAGTGCGCCGGTTCGATGTAGGATGGGCGCGCCGCGAGATGGCGCTCGTCGACCGGACTGCCGTCGCTGTGCGGGTTGACCAGGGGGTGGGCGTACACCATCTGGGCCAGCGCATCGAAACGCGGGTCGTTGAGCATGCTTTTAACGCCTGCCAACAAGGTGTTGGCGCGCAGCCGGAACGCCGCCGCCAGCGCCTCCTGCAAGGTGGCGACGATCAATGCCACCGTGCCGTAACAGAACGTCAATCCGATTGCCACTTCGAGTACCGAGCTTCCGAACATAGGCCGCCTCCTGTCGCATGAGAACCTGTTCACGCTAGCGCATCGGCACAACAGATGAGTCCGGTTTGCTCAAGAATTCGGCAGACTGCGTGGCAGGCTTCGGAAGCCTCCGCGCATTTTCTATATACTGGCGGCAATCGTATTTTTAGGGTTGAACATGTCTGACAAAGAAGCATTCACCGAACACGACTGGCGCCGCCTGCTGGCCAGCCTCGGTGAAGATCCGAACCGTCCAGGCCTGCACGAAACGCCGGCGCGCGTCGCCAAAGCCTGGAAACACTGGACCTCCGGCTACGACCAGGATCCGGTCGCCGTCCTCAAGGCCTTCGAAGACGGGGCCGAGCAGTACAACGAACTGATCGTGGTGCGCGGCATTCCGGTCTACAGCCACTGCGAACACCACCTGGCGCCCTTCTTCGGCAAGGCGACCGTCGGCTATCTGCCGAACGGCAAGATCGTCGGCCTGTCGAAGCTGACCCGCCTGGTCGACATCTTCTCCAAGCGCCTGCAGGTGCAGGAACGCATGACGATGCAGATCGCCAATGCGCTGATGGAAGTGCTCGAGCCGAAGGCCGTGGGCGTGGTCGTCAAGTGCCGCCACATGTGCATGGAAAGCCGCGGCATCCGTACCCAGGGCGAGGAAACCATCACTTCGTGCATGCTGGGCGAACTGCAGCCGAACCTGGCGCTGCGCACCGAGTTCCTCGCGCTCGCACGCGATTAAGAGCGCCTAACAACTCCCTATGGCAGCGTTGCATCGTCTCGCCGTACCAGCGTACTGTCTTCGCCGATGCGCCTTGCCCTAGGCCCTTGTTAGACGCTCAATGAGCCTATCCCGACGGGCCATGACGGCCCGTCGGGAACCCGTTCCGTAACTTCGCCCTCAAAGGAGTTTTAGGGGGCGAACGATGGCTCGGTCTGAATTCCCCAGCGATATTCCGCGCGAGCAGTTCGAGCGCGTGCGTGGCATGCTCGAAGCGGCGCGCCGCAAGACGCGCCCCCGCAAGCACGACCTGTACGACGTCTACTGCGCGGTCCTGTATTTCCTGCACACGGGCGCCGCATGGCGCAGCCTGCCGCGCGAGTTCCCGCCCTGGCGCACCGTGCACGAATACTTCACGCAATGGACGATGTTGCGCAACGGCGGACGTTCCCTGCTCGAACAGACGCTCGAGACGCTCGGGCGCGACGTCGAGCTGGCCCAGCTGCACCGCCTGATGCGGCCGCACTGACAGGGCAGGACGTCCAACCACGGCGTGGAAGCGCCGCAACAGCTGCGGCGATTCACCGTGATCCCGGGCATGGACTCTACTGCCGAGCCCGGCTTTGTCACATTCTGTTGCGATTTCAAATCGTGCGCACTGGGCGGCTGGGCTAAGCTGGGTTATTGTTGTTTTTTCATCCCGGCGCCCCCGATGTTCGACCAATTGAACCAATACCTATTTGCGATCGTTAATTCTTCCCCTGGTCTGGACGGCTGGCGCCTGCATGGCGCCATCTTCGCCGCCGAATGGCTGATCATGATCGTGCCGCTGGGGCTGGTGCTGATGTGGATGAACGGCGATACCGCGCAGCGCGAAGCGGCCGTGCGTGCCTTCCTGGCCGCCGTGATCGCGCTGACGATCAACAAGCTGATCGGCCTGGCGTGGACCCACCCGCGGCCCTTCGTGGCCGAGATCGGCCATACCTTCATGTATCACGCGCCCGACAGTTCCTTCCCGAGCGACCACGGCACCAGCATGTTCTCGGTGGCGCTGGCGCTCCTGCTCGGCCCCTTGCGCGAAGCGCGCCGCTTCGGCGCCGCATTGCTGCTGCTGGCCTTGCCGGTGGCCTGGGCCAGGGTGTTCCTGGGCGTGCACTGGCCGCTCGACATGGTAGGGGCGCTGGTGGTGTCGACCTTTGCCGCAGTGCTGATCAACACGCGTCCTGGCCAGGCGTTGGCCGCGACGCTGGTGCCGCTGATGCAGACCGTCTATCGCCGGGTGCTGGCGGCGCCCATCGCCCGGGGCTGGCTGCGTCCTTGAGAGCGCCTAAAAACCTTTATGGCTGCGTTGCATCGTCTCGCCGTACAAGCGTACTGTCTTCGCGGCCCGCCGTTGCGGCGCTGCGTCGGGTGGCCGCATCCCTTGCCCTACAGGTTTTCAGGCGCTCTTACGGTGTTGGCGTTTCCGCTTCTTCGAACACGAGCTTGTCGTTCTCGTCGAGGTGGAACAGGCCGAGCGGCTGCCCGGTGACCTGCTCGGGCTCTTCCATTTCGGTGCAGCCATTCGTTTCGACCCGCCACACCAGTTCGCCGGCGCGCAGCGTGTAGACGTTCTCGCCCGAGGCAAACAGCTCCAGTTCCACATCCGCCGCCGGCAGCGTGGCCAGCTCGAAGCGGCGCTGGCAGTCTGGCAGGTGCGCCGCGACCAGTTCCAGCGTGACATCCTTCTTCCAGAAATGCTCCTGCATCGCGCGCACGGTCAGCGTGTGTTCGTTGCCGTCGATGTAGTAGGTGGCCGAGTCGTCGACGCAGCCGGCCAGCAGCAGGGGAGTCAGTAGAAGAAGTTTTCGCATGCAGGGATTCCGATAAGGCGGACAGGGCGCCGCGGCCAGTATAGAACGCGTCCTTCTCGCGCCGCAACTGCCCAGCCGCAGGCTCCCGGACTCCCCGCTTTTTCGATTTGGGTGATCATGAAGCCGTTGTCGTCTTCACCACCCATCATGAACACGAAACAGGTTGACTACGAAACGCTCGCAGCGACAGGGGCGAAACCGGTCAAGATGTGGACGCGCGGCGTGCCCGTCGAGGCCGAGGCCAAGGAGCAACTGAGCAAGCTGGCGCAATTGCCCTTCATCTACCACCACGTCGCGGTCATGCCCGACGTGCACGTCGGCAAGGGCTCGACCATCGGCAGCGTGATCCCGACGCTCGGCGCCGTGATCCCGGCGGCGGTCGGCGTCGACATCGGCTGCGGCATGATGGCGGCCAAGACCACGCTGCGCGCGAGCGACCTGCCCGACAGTTTGGCGAAGCTGCGTAGCGCCATCGAGCAGGCCATCCCGCACGGCATGTCGCCGAAGACGAGGAATGCCCGGGGCCGCGACGTGGGCTCTTGGGACCGCCCGCCGCCGCCGGTGGACGCCGGCTGGGCGAAGCTGAAGGACGAATTCGACGCGTTGTGCCGCAAGTGGCCCAAGCTGCGCGGCACGAACAACTACAAGCACCTGGGCACCCTGGGCAGCGGCAACCACTTCGTCGAGATCTGCCTGGACGAGGACAATTTCGTGTGGCTGATGCTGCACTCCGGCTCGCGCGGCGTGGGCAATGCCATCGGCACCCATTTCATCGAGCTGGCCAAGCAGGACATGCGCCGCCACATGCTCAACCTGCCCGACCAGGACCTGGCCTACCTCGAGGAGGGCACCGAGCACTACCGAGACTACATCGAGGCCGTCGGCTGGGCCCAGAAGTTCGCGCGCATCAACCGCGAAGTGATGATGCAGAGCCTGATTCACGCGGTACGCAGCGTGATCGTGAAACCGTTCGAGACCCACGTCGAGGCGGTGAATTGCCACCACAACTACGTGCAACAGGAACGCCACTTCGGCCGTGACGTCATGATCACGCGCAAAGGCGCGGTCTCGGCGCGCGCGGGAGAACTGGGCATCATTCCCGGTTCGATGGGCGCCAAGAGTTTTATTGTGCGCGGCAAGGGCAATCCGGAAAGTTTTAACAGTTGCAGCCACGGCGCCGGCCGCACGATGAGCCGCACCGAGGCCAAGCGCCGCTTCACCCGCGCCGACGTCGAGCGCGCCACCCAAGGCGTCGAATCGCGCAAGGACGAGGGCGTGATCGACGAAATCCCGATGGCGTACAAGGACATCGAGGCCGTCATGCGGGCCCAGGACGAACTGGTGGAAGTGGTGCATACCCTGAAGCAGATTGTCTGCGTGAAGGGTTGAGAGCGCCTTCCCACATCTAGCGAGAGTACATCCCATGCCAGACGACGAACAAACCCAGCTCGCGCCGATGACGGCGCCCTATGTTCCGCCGCAGCCGCTAACGCTGCGCATCAACGGAAGCGACCATCAACTGCAGGTCGAGCCGCGCGTGAGCCTGCTCGACGCGCTGCGCGAAACCCTGCACCTGACCGGCACCAAGAAGGGCTGCGACCGCGGCCAGTGCGGCGCCTGCACCGTGCTGGTCGATGGCCAGCGCATCAATTCCTGCCTGACCCTGGCCGTGATGCACGACGGCCGCGAGATCACCACCGTCGAGGGACTGGCCCAGGGTGACGCGCCGCATCCCGTGCAGCAGGCCTTCATGGACCACGACAGCTTCCAGTGCGGCTACTGCACACCGGGCCAGGTCTGCTCGACGGTGGCCCTGCTGCGCGAGATCGCCGAGGGCCAGGCCAGCGCCGTCACCGCGGGCGAACGCCCGCAGGGCTTGAGCGACGACGAGATCCGCGAGCGCATGAGCGGCAACCTGTGCCGCTGCGGCGCCTACCAGAACATCGTGGCCGCGATCCGCAGCGCGGCCAGCGCGTAAAGGAGCCCTGCATGCATTCGATCTCGTATGAACGCGCGCGCGACGTCGTCCATGCCGTCGAGCTGGGCAGTTCTCCCGGCAGCAAATTCATCGGCGGCGGCACCAACCTGCTCGACTTGTACAAAAGCGGCATCGAGCGTCCGACGCGGCTGGTGGACGTCAGCCGGCTGACCCTGAACACGGTCGAGGAACTGCCCGATGGCGGCTTGCGCATCGGCGCCATGGCCAGCAACACGCAAGCCGCGAATCACCCGCTGGTGCGCCAGCGCTATCGCGTGCTGTCGGAAGCGATCCTGAACGGCGCTTCGGCCCAGCTGCGCAACATGGCGACCGTCGGCGGCAACCTGCTGCAGCGCAC
>DNCF01000219.1 GCA_003484545.1 Massilia sp.
GGCAGCGAGAAGGTGTTCGCGCCGGTGCCGATGGCGCCGCTGCCCTTCCCCTGCCTGGTGGTGACCAGCACCGACGATCCCTTCGTCGCGCGCGAGCGGGCGCGCGCCTTTGCCGATGCCTGGGGCGGGCGCCTGGTCGAGATCGGCGACGCCGGCCACGTGAACGCCGACAGCGGCTACGGCGACTGGCCCGAGGGCGAGCGGCTGCTGCTGGACTTCTGCGCCGGACTGCGCGGCTGACGCCCGCCCCGCCCCTCGGGCTTGCCATGCGCGCGTTGTGTGCGCTGCAACATGGGGTATGATGCCCCCACTGCCGTACACAACCGTCAGCTTATGGTAGCTTCCTCCCCGCTTCTTGCCCGCCCGCTGTCGCTCTACCTCGACTGCTGCCGCCTGCTGGCGGCGCTGCTGGTGGTCGCCAGCCACTACGGGCCCTTCGGCGTGATCACGCGCGGCGCCGACGCCTGGGTGCCGGACCTCGGCCGCGAGGCGGTGATGATCTTCTTCGTGCTCTCCGGCTTCGTCATCGCCTATACCACCGAGCAGAAGAACCAGTCGCTGCGCGCCTATTGCCTGGCGCGCTGCACGCGCATCTATTCGGTCGCCCTGCCGGTCCTGCTGCTGTCCTTCCTCGGCGCCGGCCTGCTGGTCGCGCTCGGGGAAGCGGACCCGGAGCGCTTCTACCAGCTCGCCAAGCCCTGGCTGTACCTGCCGCTGCACCTGCTGTTCATGGGCGAGCTGTGGACGATCAGCGAAACGCCGCCCCTGCTCGCGCCCTATTGGTCGCTCGGTTTCGAGGTCTGGTACTACGTACTGTTCGGCGCCCTGTTCTACCTGCGCGGCACGCGCCGGCTGGTGGTCGGCGGCTCGCTGCTCCTGCTGGTCGGCCCGAAACTGTGGCTGTTGCTGCCGGTGTGGGCCAGCGGGGTACTGCTCTACCACTGGCAGAAAACCCACAGCCTCGCGCGCCGCCCGGCGCTGCTGGGCTGGCTGGCGACGCTGGTCCTGCTGGCCGCCTTCAAGCTGTCCGGCCTCGATACCGGGCTGCGCGAACTGGCCCGCGCGACCTGGCCCTTCCCCGCGGTGCCCCTGAAAAGCGCCGACCGCTACCTGGCCGATTACCTGGTCTGCCTGCTGGTGCTGGTCAACTTCTGGTGCGCCAAGCATGCCGGTTTCACGGCGCTGCTGCGCTTCGAGCGGCCGATCCGGGCGCTGTCCGCCTATACCTTCACCCTCTACCTGGTGCACGCGCTGGTGATCGGCCTGTGGCTGGGGCTGTACGCGCACGATCCGGCCAGCGCCGCCGACGTCGCGCTGCTGAGCGTGCTGATCGTGCTGGCGACCTGGGGCCTCGGGCAGCTGACCGAGCATCGCAGGCACTGGTTCCAGGCCGGGTTCGAGCGGCTCGCGGCGCGCGTGCGGCCAGCGCCGGCGCGTTGACCACGGGGCGTCCGCCGATTTTCTTCACCGCCAACGGGCATAAAAAAACCGGGCACGTGGCCCGGTTCTCTGAAGCGCTGCGAATTACTTCGCCGCCAGCAGCATCTCGTTGAGACGCTTCACGAACGCCGCCGGGTCAAGCAGGCTGCCGCCTTCGGCCAGCATCGCCTGGTCGAACAGGATGTGCGACCAGTCGGCAAAGCGCGTGCTTTCCGCGTCCTCGTACTTCAGGCGCGTGACCAGCGGGTGGTTCGGGTTGATCTCGAGGATGGGCTTGGATTCCGGCGCGTTCTGGCCGGCCGCCTTCAGCATGCGCACCAGGTTGGCCGACAGTTCGTGCTCGTCCGCCACCAGGCAGGCCGGCGAATCGGTCAGGCGGAAGGTGACGCGCACGTCCTTGGCCTTGTCCGCCAGCGCGCCCTTCATCTTCTCGACCAGTTCCTTGTACTGGGTCTCGGTCTCTTCGTGTTCCTTCTTCTCGGCCTCGTCTTCCAGCTTGCCCAGGTCCAGGCCGCCCTTGGCCACCGACACCAGTTCCTTGCCCTCGAATTCGGTCAGGAAGGACAGCATCCATTCGTCGACGCGGTCGGTCAGCAGCAGCACTTCGACGCCCTTCTTGCGGAAGATTTCCAGGTGCGGGCTGTTCTTCGCGGCGTTGTAGCTGTCGGCGGTGACGTAGTAGATCTTGTCCTGGCCTTCCTTCATGCGCTTGACGTAGTCCTCGAACGAGACGGTCTGCTCGCTCGAATCGTTCTGGGTCGAGGCGAAGCGCAGCAGCTTGGCGATGCGGTCCTTGTTGGTCGCGTCCTCGCCGATGCCTTCCTTGAGCACCTGGCCGAATTCGGTCCAGAAGGTCGCGTACTTGTCCTTGCCGTCCTGCTCTTCGCTGTTCGCCAGTTCTTCCAGCATGCCCAGCACGCGCTTGGTCGAGCCTTCGCGGATCACCTTGACGTCGCGCGACTCCTGCAGGATCTCGCGCGAGACGTTCAGCGGCAGGTCGTTCGAATCGATCACGCCCTTCACGAAGCGCAGGTAGACCGGCATCAGCTGCTCGGCGTCGTCCATGATGAAGACGCGCTTCACGTACAGCTTGATGCCGCCGCGCTTGTTGCGGTCCCACAGGTCGAACGGCGCGTGGCTCGGCACGTACAGCAGCTGGGTGTACTCGCTGCGCCCTTCCACCCGGTTGTGGGTATGGGTCAGCGGTTCCTGGAAGTCGTGCGAGACGTGCTTGTAGAACTCGTCGTACTGTTCCTTGGTGATCTCCGATTTGCTGCGGGCCCACAGGGCGCTGGCCTGGTTGACGGTCTCGACCTCGTCCTTGAGGACGGTGGCCTTCTTCTCCTCGTCCCACTCTTCCTTCTGCATCACGATCGGCAGCGAGATGTGGTCCGAATACTTGCGGATGATGGATTTGAGCTTCCAGCTCGACAGCAGTTCCTCTTCGCCGGCGCGCAGGTGCAGGATCACGTCGGTGCCGCGGCCGGTCTTTTCGATCTGCTCGACGCTGTAGTCGCCTTCGCCGGTCGACTCCCAGCGCACGCCTTCATCGGCAGCGGCGCCGGCGCGGCGGGTCTCGACGGTGATCTTCTCGGCGACGATGAAGCCCGAGTAGAAGCCGACGCCGAACTGGCCGATCAGGGCCGCGTCCTGCTTCTGGTCGCCCGAGAGCTTGCTGAAGAATTCCTTGGTGCCCGACTTGGCGATGGTGCCCAGGTGCGAGATCACTTCGTCGCGGCTCATGCCGATGCCGTTGTCCGAGATCGTGATCGTCTTCGCGTCCTTGTCGAAGCTGACCTTGATCTTCAGCTCGTGGTCGTTGCCGTACAGGGCGTCGTTGTTGATCGCCTCGAAGCGCAGCTTGTCGGCNNGCGACAGCCATCTTATTCCTCGTTGGTAATACAGGTTGGTTGAAGGGATGGCAGCAAATATTGGGTTACCGACATCGATTTCAAGAGGGTCTTTTATACAAGAAACTTTATCAGGGCCTCAACACGGTAGCGATCACGGCGCCGAAACCGGGCGGCGGCGCCATCGGCCTACACCCTGGACGCCGGCA
>DNCF01000220.1:0-3421 GCA_003484545.1 Massilia sp.
CTTGGCGCGGTCGAGCAGGCTTTCGTACGATTTCACTGGGCCGCCGACGATGCTGCGCAGGCCGGCGGCGGCGCGCTGGCGACCAAACTGCTGGGCGTGGCCTGCGCCGCCGGCGCCCTGGCATGCTGGACCTGGTACGCCATCGACAATGCGCGCTACCTGAAGCGCAACCCGCAGTTCAGCAGCGCCCAGTGGTCTTCGCTGTATGGCCTGGCCAGCGGCCTGGTGGCGCTGCCGCTCGGCCTGGTGGCCATACTGATGCACCATGGCGGTGGATCCGACGGCCCTGCGCGCGACTGGACCATGTTCTGGATCTGCAACCTGCTGCTGGCGCTGGGCGCCTCGGTGATCGGCAACCAATTGTGGAACGTCGCCAGCCGGCGCCTGCCGGTGACCCTGACCGGCCAGCTGATCCTGTTCGAGACCGTCGCGGCCATGCTCTACGGTTTCGCCTGGCGCGGCCAGGCGCCGCGCCTGCTGGAAATCGTCGCCATCGTGCTGCTGGTCGCCGGCGTGACCTGGTCGGTGCGCCTGCACACGGAACGGCCGCGCGGCAAGCTGCCTGCGCACGACGACGAAACGGCCGCGCTGGCGCCGCACAAGCCGGTTTTGTAAAGACAAACGCGCCAGGCGCAAGCCGGCCGCGTCAGCAAAAGCGCACGTATCGTCCGAATAAGCTTGCCGATGTGCAGCATTTTCGAACGCGCGCGCCATGTTCAGTAGAATGAATTACTTCTCTATGGCAACGACGTTGCTGCGAATAATTCTATGGACAGATTTCCCGACGTGGCCGCCGCCGCGCCCGTCAGCGCCCTCAAGCTGTCCGAACTGATCGGCTCGCTCAGCTACGCGCTCGACCTCACCGAAGGCCAGCCCGAAGGGCATTGCGTGCGTTCCTGCTGGATCGGGATGCATGTCGGCCGCGAAGCCGGGCTTGCGCCGCAGGAGCTGTGGGAGCTGTATTACACCTTGCTGCTGAAGGACATTGGCTGCAGCAGCAATGCCGCGCGCATCTGCGAGCTCTATCTGACCGACGACCTGCGCTTCAAGCGCGACTTCAAGCTGGTGCGCGACAGCACGCCGCACCTGATCGCGTTCGTCCTCAAGCACACCGGCCTGAAGGCGGGCCTGGCCGAACGCTTCCGCGCCGTGCTGGCGATGCTGCGCGACGGGCAGGACACGGCCCAGGAATTGATCGTCACGCGCTGCTCGCGCGGCGCCGCGATCGCGCGCCTGCTGCGTTTTCCGGAAAGCGTCGCGGCTGGCATCTACAGCCTGGACGAGCACTACAACGGCAAGGGCCGTCCGAACCGCCTGAAAGGGAAGGCGATCCCGGTGTATGCGCGCATCGCCCTGCTGGCCCAGCTGGTCGACGTGTTCCACACCGCCGGCGGCGGCGAGGCGGCGCTGGCCGAGCTGCGCCACCGCAGCGGCTCCTGGCTCGACCCGGAACTGGTGCGCGCCTTCGAGCGTGTGGCCGCCGGCGACGGTTTCTGGACCCGGCTGGCCGCGCCCGACCTGGCGGCCTGCGTGTTCGCGATGGAGCCGGCGGGGCATACCATGCCGATCGACGACGACTACCTGGACGACATCGCCACCGCTTTCGGCCAGGTGGTCGATTCGAAGAGTCCCTACACGGGCGGCCACAGCGCACGCGTGGCGCTGTACACCGACATGATCGCCGAGTCGCTGGGCCTGTCGCCCGAGCGGCGCCGCTGGCTCAAGCGCGGCGCGCTGCTGCACGACGTCGGCAAGCTCGGGGTCAGCAACAGCATCCTCGACAAGGCCGGCGCGCTCGACCGCGAGGAGTGGGCGCAGGTGCGCCGCCATGCCGAATTCACCGAGACCATCCTGACCCGCATCGACGCCTTCGCCGAACTGGGACGCATCGCCGGCGCCCACCACGAGCGGCTCGACGGCGGCGGCTATCCGCGCGGCCTGGCGGCCGACCGGATCGCGCTGGAGACGCGCATCATCACCACCGCCGACATTTTCGATGCCATCACCGCCGACCGTCCCTACCGTGCGGCGATCCCGCCGCAGCAGGCGCTGGCGATGATGGAAAAGACCGTCGGCACGGCGCTCGACCCGCGCTGCTTCGCGGCCCTGAAGGACGCCGTCGCGCGCGTCGCACTGTAAGGCCCGCTCAGCTGGCCTTGAACACCAGCTGCGCCACGCGCCGCAGCTTCGGGTAGACCACCGGCACCGTCAGCATGGTGCTGGCGATCGCCATCAGCAGCAGGGCGGTGAAGGTCTCGTTGGTCACGATGCCCTTGTCGAGCAGGATGTTGACGAAAATGATCATGATCAGCGCCTTGGTCTGCAGCAGCCAGCCGATGATCGACGACTCGTTGCGGCTCCAGCCGAGGATGCGTCCGGCGATGTGGGTGCCGGCCAGCTTGCCCGCCACCGAGGCCACGAGCAGCACCGCCGCCGCCACGAACACCGCCGAGCCGCCGACCTGCCAGTCGGTCTTCAGCCCGGTGCTCAGGAAGTAGACCGGCATCAGGATCAGCAGCACATGCTGGCGCAGCATGTCCAGGCGCTTCTGGTCGAACCAGTCGGCTTCGGTCACGGCGCCGGCGAGGAAGGCGCCGACCATGAAATGCAGGCCGGCCCAGTCGGCGGCCAGCGCGCAGGCGGCCAGCCAGATCGGCGCCACGTACCAGCGGTCGCGCTCCTCCAGCCAGGCCATCAGGCGCCGGAAGGCCAGCGTGGCCAGGGCGAAGCCCAGCAGGAAGCCGAGCTGGCGGCCGACCCGTTCCCAGTCGAGCAGGATCAGCGCCAGCACGCCCCAGATCGCGATGTCGTCCAGGCTGGCGTAGCGCAGGATGCGCTGGCCGATCGGCTCGCGCAGGATCTCCAGCTTTTCCATCAGCAGGATCAGGATCGGCAGCGCGGTCACCGCGCAGGCCATGCCCACGCCCAGCACGAATTGCCAGTCCTGGGCCTGGGCGCCTTTCCAGCCGGCGTAGCCGAGCATGCCCAGCGCCGCGATGCAGCCGAACACCAGCGGCGTGCCCAGCGCCAGCGAGGCGGTGATCGTGCTTTCGCGCCGGTGTTGCCAGGCCTTCTTCAGGTCGAGCTCGATCCCGGCGATCATCACGAACACCATCACCGCCCACCAGGCGATGCCGTTCATCGCCAGCATCACCTGCGGGTTGAATACGAAGGCGTAGTAGTCGGGGTAGGCGCGGCCGAGGATGCCGGGGCCGAGCAGCACGCCGGTGATGATCTGCACCACGACCAGAGGCGCGTAGTAGTCGGTATTCCCGAGCCGCCAGATCAGGTAGGGCAGGGTGAAGATCACGAGCATCGCGATCAAAAAGATCTCGGTCGTTCCCATGGCAGTGTGCATAATGTCTCCCCGGATAGTTTTTTTGGCTTGCCCGCGGTACGCGGGCGGGGCTGCGGCTCCCGA
>DNCF01000220.1:3629-3776 GCA_003484545.1 Massilia sp.
GGGGCTGCGGCTCCCGATTGGAAACGATACCATAACTTGCAGCGAGGACAGCAAAAGACTGTCCATGAAACAAAAAAGTAATGATTTGACACCGAAAACAGGCTGGTGCTATAGTCGGGAAAAAGCCGCTGGTAACGTTTCCAAAAA
>DNCF01000039.1:0-567 GCA_003484545.1 Massilia sp.
CCGAAAACAAGCGAACCGCCGAGGCGACGGGCGAGCTGCAGCAGGCGCTGACGCTGGACCCGCGCCAGCCGGCGCTGGCGATGCTGCTGGCGCGCCTGCAGATCGAGCGCGGCGGCAGCGGCATCGAGGTCCTGCTGCGCACCCTGCCTTACGCGGCGGGCGACGCCGACTACCACGGCTTCCTGGCCGCCGCCCTGCAGCGCCAGGGACGCCACCGCGAAGCGTCCGAGCAGTACCAAAGCGCGTTGCGCGGCATGCCGGGCAAGGCCGTATGGTGGATGGGCCTGGGCATCTCGCTGCAGGCCGAGAAGCGCAATGCCGAGGCCCTGGACGCCTTCCGGCGGGCGCAGGGCAGCGGCACGCTGTCGCAGGAATTGCAGGGCTTCGTCGAGCGCAAGATCGTCCAGCTGGCGCACTGAATGGTGCCCTGCATGGCGTACTGAAGCGCCGTCATGTCGAAGCAAAGCCCGTCGCTCTCGTCGAAACGGGCGCGACGGGCCGGTTTGTTTCCGCCCGTGGTGCTTGCGCGCTTCAGATCCTGACCAGTTCGACCCGGCGGTTCTTCGC
>DNCF01000039.1:842-3911 GCA_003484545.1 Massilia sp.
GACCCGGCGGTTCTTCGCCCGTCCGGCCTCGTCCTTGTTGTCGGCCAGCGGGCGGGCGGCGCCGTGGCCCGCCACGCGCAGGCGGGTCGCATCGATGCCATCCTTCACGAGCTGCTGCACCACCGCCTCGGCGCGCTCGCGCGACAGCGCCTGGTTGCGCGCCGCGTTGCCGCTGTCGTCGGTATGCCCCTCGATCGCCAGCTTCAGGCCGCTGTCGTTCTTGAGCAGCCTGGCGATTTCCTCGACCGTCGGCTTGCCGTCGGGGCGGATGGTCGCCTTGTCGGTGTCGAAGTTGATGTAGAGCGCGATCTTGCCCTTGTCGGCCAGTTCCTTGCGCATGGTGTCGGCGGTCACCAGCGAGACACGCTGCTGCATCGCCTTTTCCTCCACCGCCATGAGACTGGTCTCGCTCTCGTTCGACATCAGCACCAGCCAGATGTTCTTTTCCGGCGTGCGCACCAGGTAGCTGTCGTAGGACATGGTCTGGTCTGATATCCGCATCTTTTCATGCAGCTTGTATTCGTCCACGCTCTGATTGGTGTTGGCAGCGATCAGGGCCTTGTCGTCCGGCCCCACCGCGTTGACCTTCACGCCGCCCATGCCCTTGATGGCGGCCTCGTAGTTGCGGCGCGTCGCCATTTGCGACATCTTCGCATCTTTGTTTGCGAAGCGGCGCGTCTCGACCCGCCCCTCGACCGTGCGCAGCTCCTTGCCGACGATGATGCCGACAGCGTCGAAGTTGGCGCGTTTGGTCCACTGGAAGCCCTCGTGCAGCCCCGGTGGATAGGCAAGGTAAGGGAAGGGCGGCAAGGCCGCGGTCGTCACCGGGATCGCATTCACGTCGACCGGCTGTGGCGCCACCGCCGGCGCACCGCTCGCCGTCACCGGCGTGGTTGCGCCCCCTTCGCCTGTGTAAGGAATGGTCTGGACAAACGGTTTTTCCTCAATGCTCAGCAGACTGGTCCTGCTGTCGTTATTCATCAGCACAAGCCAATGGCGCGCAGCGCCTTTGCGCGCCAGGTAGACGTCATAGGACATCCCGCTATCCGGCACCAGCAGCATCTTGGTACGCAGCACGTAATCGTCGCCGCCGGCGGCCGCAATGATGTTCCTGTCCTCCGGCCCCACGGTATTCACCTTGACCGCCCCCATCTCGCGCATGGCGTTCTCGTAGTTGCGGCGCACTTCGAGTGCCGACATCTCGGCATCGTTATGATAGAAGGTGCGTGTCGCGACCCGTCCTTCCAGCGGGTGCAGCTGGTCGCCGAGGATGACGTAGGCGCGGTCCATCGGCACTTCGTGGGTAAACTGGGAGCCCTCGTGCAGTTTGTCCGGGTAGTTCACGTAGGGGAAGGGCGGGATGGTGCCGCTTGCCTCCGGCACGGTACCGAAGTCGAAGGGTTTTGCCGGAGGCGCTGGCGTACCGGCGGCAGCGGCCGGCGCCTGGTTGGGTGATGCCGACGCGGCGGCAGCGTCGGCGCCGCTGGTTGCTGCGGCCTGCGTATCGTCGGCCGGTACGGCCGGCGCCTCCTTCTTGCAGGCGGCGAGCGGAAGCGACAGCGAAACGAGGACGGCAAGAAGGCGTAGCGACATTGTTTTCATTTGATCGTGAAGTAAAGGTGCAGGCTGGGCGGCCTTGCTGCTGGTTTGGGGAACGGCGGTTTGGCTGAACCGTACGCCACGGTGCGGCGTGGCCTATATCTTGATCAATTCGACCCGGCGGTTCTTCGCCCGGCCGGCCTCGTCCTTGTTGTCGCCCAGCGGGCGGGCGGCGCCGTGGCCGGCGGCACGCAGGCGGTCGGCGTCGATGCCCCCCTTGACCAGGTATTGCACCACTGCCTCGGCGCGCTGGCGCGACAGCACCTGGTTGCGCGCGGCGTTGCCGCTGTCGTCGGTGTGCCCCTCGATTGCCAGCTTCAGGCCGCTGTCGTTCTTGAGCAGCTTGGCGATTTCCTCGACCGTCGGCTTGCCGTCGGGGCGGATGGTCGCCTTGTCGGTATCGAAGTTGATGTAGAGGGCGATCTTGCCCTTGTCGGCCAGTTCCTTGCGCATGGTGTCGGCGGTGACCAGCGAGACGCGCTGCTGCATCGCCTTTTCCTCGACTGCAATGATGCTGGTCTCGCTCTCGTTGGACATCAGGACCAGCCAGATGTATTTTTCGGGCGTGCGCACCAGGTAGCTGTCGTAGGACATGTTCTGGTCCGGCACCCGCATCTTTTCATGGCGCAGCTTGTACTCGTCCACATTCTGGTTGATGTTGGCAGCGATCAGGGCCTTGTCGTCGGGGCCTGCCGCGTTGACCTTCACGCCGCCCATGCCCTTGATGGCGGCCTCGTAGTTGCGCCGCACGGCCATTTGCGACATGTCGGCATTCCGGTTCGAGAAGCTGCGCTGCTCGACCTTGCCTTCGACGACACGCAAGTCATTCCCGACGATGATGTGGACGGCGTCGAAGTTCGCTTTCCGCGTGTTCTGGAATCCTGCGTGCAGCCCCGGCGGATAGGCCAGGTAGGGGAAGGGCGGCAAGGACGCGGTCGTGACCGGCAGGGCGTCGATGTCCAGCGGTTGCGCGGCCGTTGGCGGCGCGCCGGTGGCCGTGACCGCATTGCCGGCGCCACCCTCGTAGCCGATCGTCTGGGTGAACGGTTTTTCCTCGATCGCGAGCAGGCTGGTGCTGCTGTCGTTGGTCATGATCACGATCCAGTGCCGCGCCGCGCCCTTGCGTGCCAGGTAGACGTCGTAGGACATCCGCAGGTCCGGCACCAGCAGCATCTTCTTGCGCAGGACGTAATCGTCGCCCCCGGCCGCCGCAATCACGTTCTTGTTGTCCGGGCCGACGGTATTCACCTTGACCGCCCCCATCTCGCGCATCGCGTTCTCGTAATTGCGGCGCACCTCGAGCTCGGACATCTCGGCATTGTTGTGCGAGAAGGTGCGGGTCGCTACACGTCCTTCGACCGGGTGTAATTGGTCCCCGAGGATGACGTAGATCCGGTCCATCGGGACTTCGTGGGTCGACTGGAAGGCTTCGTGCAGCTTTTCCGGATAGTTCACGTAGGGGAAGGGCGG
>DNCF01000039.1:4145-4273 GCA_003484545.1 Massilia sp.
GTTCACGTAGGGGAAGGGCGGAATGTTGCCGCTGGCCTCAGGTACGGAAGCGAAGTCGAAAGGCTTGGCCGCGGGTACCGGGGTCGCGGGGGCTGCCGGCGCCTCGGCGCTTGTTGCGGACCCGGCCC
>DNCF01000040.1:0-176 GCA_003484545.1 Massilia sp.
CCCGCTACGGCGCGGCGATGCAGGCGGTGCGCAGCCACTACTTTCCCGACGCGCGCGGCGGCGAACGCAAGCAGCCGCTCGTTCAACGGGACAAGGCCGCGCTGCCGGTCTACGTCATGTTCGTGACCGACGGCGGCACCTCCGACCAGCCGCTGACCGAGCGCCAGCTGCGCTGG
>DNCF01000040.1:321-2202 GCA_003484545.1 Massilia sp.
GGGGGGGGCGCCCCCCCCGCCCGGCCGCGGCCCGAGCCCCGGCGGCGCGGGCCCAGCCGCGAGCCGATCTTCTGGCAGTTCATGGGGATCGGCAAGGGCAAGAAATCGAAGAGCAAGCGCCTCCTGAACTTTGCCGACTCCGACTTCCCCTTCCTGGAAAAGCTCGACGAGCTCGATGGCCGGCTGATCGACAACGCCGATTTCTTCGCCGTCGCCAGCCCGGACGAACACTCGGACGCGCAGCTCTACGACCTCTTGATGACCGAATACCCGGACTGGCTGAAGCAGGCGAAGCGCGAGAAGCTGCTGGGCTGAATCGGCGCGCGCCTCAGGACGGCGTCTTTTCCGGTGCGTCGTCGCCGTCCGCGCGTCCATCCGCCTGCTGCTCGCGCGAGACCACGATGGTCTGGGCCGGGAAGGCCAGACCGATGCCGGCCGCTTCCAGCCGCTCGTAGATCGCCAGCAGCAGCGATTCGCGGATGCGCAGGCTTTCCTCGAAGTCGCGCACGTCGATGTAGGCGAACACCTCGATGTTGAAGGAACGCTCGCCGATACGGCCGAGGAGGGCGCGCGCGCCTTCGGCGATCTTCTCGTGTTCCTTGAGCACCTGCTGGACGATGCCGATCGCTTCCCTGAGCTTGGCCGACGACGCGCGGTAATCGACCCAGACGACCGGGTTGAACAGGAAGCGCTCGCGCGGCGCGAAGTTCTCGATCTGGCGCGCCGACAGGTCGCCGTTGGGGATGGTCACCAGGGTCCGCTCCAGGGTGCGGATGCGGGTCGAGCGGATGCCGACGTCTTCCACCGTGCCGATGATGTCGCCGACCTTGATGAAGTCGCCCACCTGGGCCGGGCGGTCGGCGATCACGGTCACGCTGCCGACCAGGTTCTCGACGGTCTTCTGCGCGCCCAGGGCCAGCGCGATGCCGCCGATGCCGAGCGCCGCGATGCCGGTGGTGACGTCGATGCCGAAGGTGTCGAGGATGCCGATCCCCGAGAACAGCAGCAGCAGGACCTTGGCCGTGCGCCGCAGCAGGGTGATGACCGAGACCACCTGGCGCCGCTGGCGCTGCTGCATGCGGACGATGGCCAGTTCGGCGAGGGCGTCGACCAGGCGCAGGCCGAACCACACGAAGGCGATCACGGAAATGATGCCGGTATAGCGCAGCAGGGTCTGGCGCGCCACGATGGCCACCGGCAAACGCTCGGCCCAGCCGAAGAACACGAACACCGCGATCAGGAGGCTCAGGGGCGGCAGCGCCGCCTCGAAGAAACGGTACAGGCCGTTGGTCGCCGGGTCGGCCACCAGGCGGCGCATGACGGCGACCATCAGCGCGGCCACCATCCACAGGCCGCCGAAGATCAGCACGCCCAGCCCGATCAGGAGCCCCCAGTCCTTCAACGGCGCGCCGGCGATGGTGACCTCGTCCTGCTTCTGTCCTCCCGCCAGGGAGGCGGCCGGGCGCCTGCTCGCCGCCGCCAGCTGGCTCATGGTCTCCTGCGAGATGCGCCATACCTGCTGGCCCTCGTCCTCGCTGCGGGTCAGCAGGACCGGAATGCGCTTGCCCTGGATCGTGATCTGGCCGACGTTCTCCTGCTCGATCGGCAGGTCGTCGTCGATCCGGCCGACGGCCTCGTTCGACAGGACGGCGTAGGGCTGCAGCGATCCGCCCTCGTCCAGCAATGCCTGGAAGGCGCGCGCCTGGGTGGCGGCGTTGACGCGCTGGCGGTTGCTGTTGTTCGGGAGGTCGAAGTACTGGGCGGCGCGGTCGTAGTCGTGCTCGGCCAGGGCGCCGATCAGCCCCGAGATCATCGAGCGCGGCGTCTGCCGGCCGAGGGGATCGGGCAGCACGGCGGGCGCTTCCGCCGCGGCGGTCTTGT
>DNCF01000040.1:2297-2584 GCA_003484545.1 Massilia sp.
GCCGCGGCGGACTTGGGGACGATGGGCAGGACGGCGCCGGCGGGCAGGCTCGCCGCGAGCGAGAGGAAAAAGAGAAAACCGAGAATCAATGAACGCATGCTGAAAACGTATCCTTCGAATGGGGACGGCAACGCGCCGCGGCCATGCAGTGGAGGAGGGAGACCGGTTCGCTGCAAGTCGCGCGTGGCGTGCAGGAGGCCAGGGCCGGGCCTGGCGGCGACAGTATGTGCGAAATCCGAGGGTAAAGTCTAGCATCCGCCCGGCAGGGTGCCCGCACGCTTGCCGCC
>DNCF01000041.1 GCA_003484545.1 Massilia sp.
GCTGCGCACGACGCGCAGGTCGCGCACGCCGCGGGTCGGGTACTCGCGGCCGGCCAGGTCGATGTCCTTGACGTCGATGCGCAGGTCCTGGCCCGGCGGCAGCTGGGCGCCGAGCTTGGCGAAATGCTCGGTCAGTTCCTTCAGCGTTTCGTCGCGCTCCCAGGACGCAAACGGCACGTCCGAAAAACGGTCGGGCTCGATATAGTTGACGGTCACGCCGGCGGATGCGGTGCCGGCGGCCAGCGCCAGCATCCCGGCAGCGGCCAGGTGTCGAATCACGGTCTTCATGGCGTTTCCTTTCTCTCCTGTTCTTTTACTGTTCAAATATACGCCGGTTTGGCGAAGTGTGCCGTCTCCCGCCCGTAAATCCTGTATCGAATTGTTAGTCCTCGCACAGCCGGGCCGGGCAATTGCCGACACAATGGCCGCAAGGAGGTCAGCCGTGCCAGAAGGACCATCGCTCGTCATCTTGAAGGAACAAACCGCCCGCTTCGTCGGCCAGACCATCGTCGACGCCGGCGGCAACGTCAGGGCCATCGATCCGGCGCGCCTGGTCGGCCAGCCGATCGTGTCGCTGCGCACCTGGGGCAAGCACTTCCTGATCGAACTGCCGACCATGGTGGTCCGCATCCACTTTTTGCTGTTCGGCACTTATCGCGTCGACGAGCGGCGCGACAAACCGCCGCGCCTCTTCCTGCGCATGGCCGATGGCGGCGAAATCAATTTTTATGCGTGTGCGATCCGCGAGATCGAGGCGGACCTCGACGCCCAGTACGACTGGAGCGCGGACGTCATGTCCGATTGCTGGGATCCGAAGCGGGCGCGCAAGAAGCTGCGCGCCCAGCCCGACATGCTCGCCTGCGACGCCCTGCTCGACCAGGACATCTTCTCGGGCGTGGGCAACATCATCAAGAACGAAGTGCTGTTTCGCATCCGCGTCCATCCGGAATCGAAAGTCGGCGCGCTGCCGGCGCCCAAGCTGCGCGCCCTGGTCGACGAGGCACGTCAATACAGTTTCGATTTCCTGGCGTGGAAAAAGGAGTATGTGCTCAAGCAGCACTGGCTGGCCCATGCGAAGACCACTTGCCCGCGCTGCCATATCCCTTTCAGGAAGGCCCACCTCGGCCGCAGCAACCGGCGCAGCTTCTTCTGCGAGCGTTGCCAGAAGCGCTACGAGTGAGTCTTTCCTCCAACACTGCCAGTGTTGCTGCGTGAACGTTTCTATTGCCTGTTGTTAAGGATGTGAAGGCGTACTACAATCGATTCGCCTGTATATTGATCAGGCGCAATTCTGTCAATACGACGACTCGTTTGTAGCGCTCCATTAACGGTATCGGAAACGCCATGTCTTTTCTGTCTGCAGCCGCGCCCAAGCTCGCCCCGTGGAAAGTTCTTCTCGTTGACGACGAGCCCGACATCCACGACATCACCAAGCTGACGCTGAGCCGTTTCCGCCTCGACGGGCGCGCCTTGACTTTCCTGCACGCCTACAGCGGCGCCGAAGCCAAGGAGGTCCTGGCGCGCGAAGAGAACATCGCCCTGGTCTTCCTCGACGTGGTGATGGAGCGCGAGGACAGCGGCCTGGAAGTGGCGCGCTGGATGCGCCAGGACCTGGACAACCAGTTCACCCGCATCGTGCTGCGCACCGGCCAGCCGGGCCAGGCGCCGGAAGAGCGCGTGATCGTCGACTACGACATCAACGACTACAAGGAAAAGACCGAGCTCGATCGGACTAAACTGTTTACCACGACCTTCGCCGCGCTGCGCGCCTACCGCGACATCATGAAGGTCGAGGACGCGCGCCGCGTCCAGCAGAGCTACCGCGAAGGCCTGGAGCGCGTGATCGCGGCCTCCAGCCACATCTTCCAGCAGCGTAACCTGAAGGACTTCGCCAGCGGCCTGCTGCAGCAGGTCGTCGCCCTGCTGCGCCTGGAGCAGAGCATGCTGCTGCGCCTGAAGGGTGCCAGCGTAATCACCGGCGAAAGCCAGTACGAGGTGCTGGCCAGGATCGGCGACTTCGGCAGCGGCGGCGGCAACGAGGCGATCGGCCCCGAACTGCTGGCCCAGCTCGACGAGGCGCGCCACAACCGCATCTCGAAGCTGCACGGCGACACCTACGTCGGCTACTTCCCGAACAACAGCGGCAAGGCGTCGCTGCTGGTGCTGCACGGCGTCGAGGAGATTTCCGAGATCGACGCCCAGTTGCTCGAGGTGTTCTGCTCGGGCGTGGCGATCGCCTTCGACAACATCCTGCTGAACCAGGAAATCACCGATACCCAGGCCGAGCTGATCCTGCGCCTGGGCGACGTGGTCGAGTCGCGCTCGAACGAGGCCGGCAACCACGTGCGCCGCATGTCCCAGGTCTGCCACATGCTGGCCCAGGCCTCGGGCATGTCCGAGGACGAAACCGCGACCCTGATGCACGCCGCGCCCATGCACGACGTCGGCAAGATCGCCACCCCGGACGCCGTGCTGCTGAAGCCCGGCCGCCTGACCCCGGAAGAGTGGGACATCATGAAGCAGCACCCGACGGTCGGCCTGCAGATCCTCGACGGCTCGACCCGCCCGATCCTGAAGGCCGCCGCCGTGATCGCCCACCAGCACCACGAGAAGTTCGACGGCACCGGCTACCCGCAAGGCCTGAAGGGCGAAGACATCCACCCCTACGCGCGCATCGTCGCCGTGGCCGACGTCTTCGACGCCCTCAGCCACGAACGCTGCTACAAGGAAGCCTGGCCGGTCGAACAGGTCACCGACTACCTGCGCGAAGTCGCCGGCAAGCACCTCGACCCGTATTACGTCGACCTGCTGATCAAGAACATGGACAAGGCGGTGGAGATCAACCGGCAGTGGCCGGATTGAACGCTCCCGTGGGGTGGACGGCGCGCCTGTCGCGTACGTGCGCATTACCGGATGTAGCCGTCCACCCCACGTTGTACCCGAAGTCAGCGGCATCAACCGTAGGGTGGGCACCCCGTGCCCACCAAAAGCGTGCGTCGAGTTAGCGGAAGCTATTCAAGGATCATGCCGGATCGGGTGGCGCCACATGGCACTTGCCGGCATTCCCGAGCGATGCGCTGCGGCTAGGGGCTCCGCTACGCGCACGTACCGCGTGGGCAGCAAGCTGCCCACCCTACGGTTGCCGTACCGTGATCGTACAGTGCCGTCGGCGGATCAGGCCGCCAGCTTCTCCCCGCGCACGCTGCGCGGGAAACGCAGCGCATAGCGCAAGCCCTGTCCCGGCGCGCTGTCGACCTGCACGCTGCCGCCCAGCGCCCCGGTCACCAGGTTGAACAGGATGTGCGCGCCCAGGCCGCTGCCGCCGCTGCCGCGCTTGGTGGTGAAGAAGGGATCGAACAGCTTGTCGAGCGATTCCTTGTCCATGCCGGCGCCGTCGTCGGTATAGCTGAACGCGACCGTGCCGCCCTCGAGCGCGGCGCGGATGGCGATGTGGCCCGGCTGGTCGCGCTCGAAGCCGTGCACCAGCGAATTGACCACCATGTTGGTGACGATCTGCGACACCGCGCCGGGGAAGCTTTCCATCACCAAATCCGGCGGGCAGTCGACCTCGACCTTGATCGGGCGGCCCTTGAGCTTGGGCTGCAGCGAGAGCAGCACCTCGTTGATGTAGGCGCGCAGGTTGAAGCTGCGGACGTCGCCCGAGGACTGGTCCACCGCGACCTGCTTGAACGAACGCACCAGGGCGGCCGCGCGCTGGGTATTGGTGGTCATGATGCGCAGCGACTGGTCGACGATCTCGAAGAAACTGTTCAGGCTATCCTCGGTCATCTCGCCGGCCGCCAGCTCCTCGCGCGTCAGGCGCAATTCCTCGACCAGGTGGCTGGTCGCGGTCACGCAGATGCCCAAGGGCGTGTTGATCTCGTGCGCGACGCCGGCCACCAGTTCGCCCAGCGAGGCCAGCTTTTCCTTGCGCACCAGTTCGCCCTGCGCCTGCTGCAGCTGCGTCAGCGCGCTGTTCAGGGCCGCGTTCTGCTCTTCCAGCAGCTCCTTGGTTTTGCGCATGTTGCGGTCGGCCTCCATGCGCGCGATCGCCACCGCGACGTGGCTGGCGATGAAGGCCAGCAGGTCGAGGTCGGCCTTGGCATAGACGGTCGCCGGATCATAGCTCTGCACGATCAGCACGCCGTAGGGCTTGTCGTGCACCAGCATCGGCGCGCCCATCCAGCTGGCGATGTCGGGGCTGCCCATGATGCCCGAGACCTGGCCGCTGGCCACCAGGCGCGCGAAGCTGCCGGCGTCGTGCAGTTGCGGCTGCTTCGAGGCCAGCAGGTAGGAGCACATGCCCTGGCCGTAGGGGAAGCGTTTCAAGGGCGGCGCGGCGTCCTTCTGGTCGACGAAATACGGGATGCTGATTTCTTTGGTGCTGGGATGGTACAGGCCGATCATGAAATTTTCGACCACCATCAGTTCGCCGATGATGCGGTGCAGGCTGGCCATCAGCACGTTGGTGTCGAGCGCGCTGGCCGACAGGTCGGCGATCTGGTACAGCGCATGCTGCACCTGCTCGGCGCGGCGCCGTTCGGCCACCTCGTGCGCCAGGCGCGCGGTGCGTTCCTGCACGGCGCGTTCGAGCCGGTCCATGCTCTGCAGGCTTTGCAGCGCCACCGAGACGTGGTTCGCGATCACGGCGAACAGCGCCTGGTCCTCGCTGCTGTAGGTATGCTCGGGGGTATAGCTCTGGATCACGATGGCGCCCAGCGGCAGGTGCTGCTGGTCGAGCAGCGGGCAGCCGATCCAGTGCTCGGCCGCGCTGCCGGCGCCAAAGCTCGATCCTTCGCGTTCGCGAGCGTGGAAATCGTCGGCCGTGACCACCAGGTTGCGGCCGTTCAGGATGACCCAGGCGGTGGGCGACTCGTCCGGGGATGCCAGGCGCACCGGCTGGTTCAGCT
>DNCF01000042.1 GCA_003484545.1 Massilia sp.
GGTTACGCTGCGGCGCACACAGATCGATAACCTGATCGGGCTGTACCGGGCGCTGGGCGGCGGCTGGTCGGCGCAGGCGGTGTCGTAAGGCGCCAATCGGGCGAACGTTTGGCCGGGATCGCGTGTGCGCGCCGAGCCGCGTGCTACCGTCGCGGCGGATGTGGATGCCGGCACCTGTGCGCCGGGCTGATTGGCAACATCGGCCCAACCGCGAAGGCCCTGGGACCACCGATTTTCACCGCACCCATGCTGCACAGCAGCACGAAAATACTTCGATGCAATGCCCGTGCGCGGGCTTGCAGGACTTATCATTTCTGCTTGCCGCACATCACCTCACAAAGGGAAAGCGAATTATGAGCCAGGGTAATCCTCTGTCGCTGCACGTCCCGGAGCCAACCGGCCGTCCGGGTTGCAAGACTGATTTTTCGTATCTGCAGTTGTCGAAAGCCGGAGAAGTACGCCGGCCCGACGTGAACGTCCAGTTCGGCGAGACCGCCGACCTGGTGTCCTCCCTGATCCGCGTGCTCGACGAGGACGGCAATGCCGTCGGTCCGTGGGCGCCCGAGATCGATCCCGAGCAGCTGCGTTTCGGGCTGCGCACCATGATGAAGACCCGCATCTTCGACGCCCGCATGGTCATCGGCCAGCGCCAGAAGAAGATGTCCTTCTACATGACCTCGCTCGGCGAGGAAGCGATCGGCACCGCGCACTCGCTGGCGCTCAAGGATGGGGACATGTGCTTCCCGACCTACCGCCAGCAAAGCCTCCTGATGGCGCGCGAGTACCCGATGGTCGACATGATCTGCCAGCTGCTCTCGAACGAGCGCGACCCGATGAAGGGGCGCCAGCTGCCGGTCATGTACTCGGTCAAGGACAAGGGCTTCTTCTCGATTTCCGGCAACCTGGCGACCCAGGTGCCGCAGGCGGTCGGCTGGGCCATGGCCTCCGCGATCAAGGGCGACACGAAAATCGCCTCGGCCTGGATCGGCGACGGCGCCACCGCCGAAAGCGACTTCCACACCGCGCTCACGTTTGCCCACGTCTACCGCGCGCCCTGCATCATCAACGTCGTCAACAACCAGTGGGCGATCTCGACCTTCCAGGCCATCGCCGGCGGCGAGAGCGTGACCTTCGCCGCGCGCGGCGTGGGCGCCGGCATCGCCTCGCTGCGGGTCGACGGCAACGACTTCCTGGCCGTGTACGCGGCTTCGTGCTGGGCCGCCGAACGCGCCCGCAACAACCTTGGGCCGACCCTGATCGAGTGGGTGACCTACCGCGCCGGCCCGCACTCCACCTCCGACGATCCGTCGCGCTACCGCCCCGCGGACGACTGGTCGCGCTTCCCGCTGGGCGACCCGATCGCCAGGTTGCGCCAGCACCTGACGAAGATCGGCGCCTGGTCCGACGAAGAGCACGAGCACGTCCAGGCCGAGCTCGAGGCCGAGGTCCTGGCCGCGCAGAAGGAAGCCGAACAGTACGGCACGCTGGCCGATGGCCGCGTGCCCAGCGCCGCGTCGATGTTCGAGGATGTCTACAAAGACATGCCCGAGCACCTGCGCCGCCAACGTCAACAACTGGGGGTGTGAGATGGCACGCGACGACAACGATACCAATTCGGCCGGCAACGAGCCGGTCAGCGAAACGAAGACCAGCCAGATGACCATGATCCAGGCCCTGCGCTCGGCCATGGACGTCATGCTCGGCAAGGACGACAACGTCGTCATTTACGGCCAGGACGTCGGCTACTTCGGCGGCGTGTTCCGCGCCACTGATGGGTTACAGGCGAAGTACGGCAAGACCCGCGTGTTCGACGCGCCGATCTCCGAAGGCGGCATCGTCGGCACGGCGGTCGGCATGGCGGCCTACGGGCTGCGCCCGGTGGTCGAGATCCAGTTCGCCGACTATTTTTACCCGGCGACCGACCAGATCGTGTCCGAAGCGGCGCGCCTGCGCTACCGCTCGGCCGGCGACTTCACCGCGCCGCTGACCATCCGCATGCCCTGCGGCGGCGGCATCTACGGCGGCCAGACCCACAGCCAGAGTCCCGAGGCGATGTTCACCCACGTCTGCGGCCTGCGCACCGTGATGCCCTCGAATCCCTACGACGCGAAGGGCCTCTTGATCGCCTCGATCGAGAACGACGACCCGGTGATCTTCCTCGAACCGAAACGCCTCTACAACGGCCCCTTCGACGGCCACCACGACCGCCCCGTCGTCTCCTGGGGCAAGCACCCGATGGGCGAAGTCCCGGAAGGCTACTACACGGTCCCGCTGGACAAGGCGGCCGTGTTCCGGCCCGGCGCCGACCTCACCGTGATCACCTACGGCACCATGGTCTGGGTCTCGGAAGCGGCGGCCATGGAAACCGGCATCGATGCCGAGATCATCGACCTGCGCACCCTGTGGCCGCTGGACCTCGACACCATCGTCGCGTCGGTGAAGAAGACCGGCCGCTGCGTGGTCGTGCACGAGGCGACGCGCACCAGCGGCTTCGGCGCCGAACTCGCCTCGCTGGTGCAGGAACACTGCTTCTATCACCTGGAAGCCCCGATCGAGCGCGTCACCGGCTGGGACACCCCCTATCCGCACGCGCAGGAATGGGCGTACTTCCCCGGCCCCGACCGCGTCGGCGCCGCGTTCAAACGTGCGATGGAGGCCAAATAAATGGGTATTCACGTCATCAAGATGCCGGACCTGGGCGAAGGCATCGCGGAAGTCGAAGTCGTCGCCTGGCACGTCAAGCCGGGCGACACGGTCAAGGAAGACCAGGTGCTGGCCGACGTCATGACCGACAAGGCGACCGTCGAGATTCCCTCGCCGGTGAACGGCGTCGTCACGGCGCTCGGCGGCAAGCTGGGCGAAGCGATGGCCGTCGGCGCGGAGCTGATCCGCCTCGAGGTCGAGGGTGCCGGCAACCATTCCGGCGACACGACCGCGGCGCGCCAGCAAACGGCGCCCGCCGTCTCGGCGCAGGCCGCGACCGTGGACGAGTTCCCGCCGATCACAGATC
>DNCF01000034.1:0-2113 GCA_003484545.1 Massilia sp.
GCGGTGGCCGCCGCGACCGCCGGTTCCGGCGCCGCGCCCGGCCCGAAGGCGACCCACGTGGTGCCGCCGAAGGCCGAGCTCTTGATCTATCCGGTGATGAAGATCGAACGCGTGCCGGAAGCGGCCGGCAAGCTGGAATCCGAACTGAACGCCCTCGACATGGTGGAAGTCGTCGACCACTACGAGCTGGCCTACCACGTGCGCACGCGCATGCGGCGCGCCGGCAAGCCGCTGTACTTCGACACCATCGTCAGCGCGAAAGACGCCCACATCATCGACCGCTGGAGCATGCTGCAGACCGTGATCGGCGTCGGCAAGAGCCAGTACAACGGCGAGGTGCCGATCAGCACGACGCAGGTCGCCGACGGGTTCCAGATGCGCGACCCCGAGCGCGGCACCGGCGGCGCCTATGGCGCGATGGCGATCACCAATGCCAACAACACCAGCAACGCCGGCAAGATGTACACCAACACCACCAACACCTGGGGCGACGGCAAGCAGTACGTGCGCGGCGGCAGCACCACCAACGCCAACGGCCAGACCGCGGCCGTGAACGCGATGTGGGGCCTGATGAACACCTACGACTCGCTCAAGAACGTGCTCGGCTGGCAGTCGCTCGACGGCCACAACACCGCCAGCTACATCGCGGTGCACGTCAACACCGCTTACGACAACGCCTACTACAGCGACACCTGCCGCTGCATGTTCATCGGCGACGGCTCGACCTTCAGCAGCCTGGGCGCGATCGACGTGATCGGCCACGAGATGGGCCACGGCGTGACGGCGGCCACCTCGGACCTGGTGTACTCGGGCGAATCGGGCGGCCTGAACGAATCGAGCTCGGACATCGGCGGCGAGATCGCCGAAGCCTATGCACGCGCCGGCGGCAAGGGCGAGGCGATCCCGAACGGCGGCAACGACTGGATGCTCGGCAGCGAGATCGGCCGCAACGGCACGCCGCTGCGCTGGATGTACAAGCCGAGCAAGGACGGCAGCAGCCCGGACGCCTGGAGCACCTCGCTGCGCCGCCTCGACGTCCACTACAGCAGCGGGCCGAACAACCGCATGTTCTACTTCCTGTCCCAGGGCTCGAAGGCGGACAAGGACGGCGACTACTACAGCAAGTACTTGGTCAAGTCGCCGGCCGCGATGACGGGCATCGGCACCGACAAGGCCTTCCGCATCTGGTTCAAGGCGAATACGACCAAGTTCACCTCGAGCACGAATTACGCGGATGCGCGCGCGAAGATGATCGAGGCGGCCCAGGAGCTGTATGGCGCCGGCAGCGTCGAGGCGATCGCGGTGCAGCGGGCGTATGCGGCAATCAATGTCGGGGCGGACGTGGACGAGGTGGGGTTGTAGGGTGGGGTCTCGACCCCACGCGGTGCGGCGCCCGCAAACCGTCAACCTACCCGCCGGCCGCGCGGCATTGGCGCTGCGCGAAACGGAGCGGCTGATCAGCCCTCAGACGGCGTGGGGTCGAGACCCCACCCTACGAAAACGCGTCAGCGGAAGCGGTTTCGACCGGCTCAATCGCCCAGCATCGGGTAAGGATTCACCGGCGTGCCTTTCCACCACTGCTTCTCGGGCGTGAGCGCGAAGATGGCGAAGTGCAGGTGCGGGGCGTTCGGGTCGGCGTTGCCGGTGGCGCCGACGTAGCCGATCAGGTCGCCGCGCTTGAGCTGCATGCCTTCCTTGATGCCGTCGGCGTAGCGGTCCAGGTGGGCATAGTAATAGGCGTATTTCTCGGCCGGGTCGAACTGGTAGAGCGTGGTGCCGCCCGGCTTGCTGTTGAACAGCTTGGCGACCTTGCCGTCGCCGGCGGCGCGCACCGGGGTGCCGGTCGGCGCCATGATGTCGAGCGCTTCGTGGTGGCGCTCCTGGCCGCGCGGCTGGTCGAAGGTGTCGCTCAGCTGGCTGTAGGCGATCCCTTCGACCGGGACCAGGAGCTTGGCCGGCATGCTGCCGCCCGCCGTCAGCTCGGGTGCGGCCGGGGTGGCGGTCGAGGCTTGCGGCGCCGGGCGGATCGGCAAATCGGCGTCCGACAGGTCGGTTTGCACGAGCGGGCTGTCCGCGGGGGGAGTCGTTGGCGGATCGGCGGGGGGGGGGGGGG
>DNCF01000034.1:2389-3464 GCA_003484545.1 Massilia sp.
AGTCGTTGGCGGATCGGCGGGCGGCGCGGGCAGGGCGCCGCCGTCGGTGACGATCGGATCGGGCGCGTCCGCGAACTCGCGCAGGTAGACGAAAAGTCCGCCGGCGCCCACCAGCACGCCCAGCAGGAATGTGACCAGCCATCTCATGCAAGCCTCCGTTTTCCAATTGCGCTAAGTGATTTACTCCTGAAGCAGCACGTTCGTCCCGGCCGCGACCACCTGCGCCACTTCCGCGGCACTCCAGTTGGTCAGGCGGATGCAGCCATGCGACTCGGTCTTGCCGATGAACTTCGGCACCGGCGTGCCATGAATGCCGTAGTGCGGCTTGGACAGGTCGATCCAGGCCACGCCGACCGGATTGTTGGGGCCCGCAGCGATCGTCGTCTTCTTGTCGCCCGGCGACGCATCCCAGAACAGTTTCGGGTTGTAGTGGTAGGTCGGGTTCGGGTGCACGCCTTCGATCTTCCAGTTGCCGATCGGCAGGGGATCGTGCTCGCTGCCGGTCGAGGCCGGGTATTGGGCGATCAGGCGGTCGCTCGCATCGTACAGCATCAGCACCTTGCGGCTGTCGCTGACCACGACCTTGGACGCCTGCGGCAGCGGCGCGCCGCCGTGCACGCTCGGCACCACGATCTGCTCGCCGGCGCGGTCGAAATTCTTGCCCGGGTTCAGGCGCGCCAGCAGGTCGGGGCTGGCGTGGAATTTTTCGCCCAGGCCTTCGAGCGGCGAAGCATAGCCGAGCTTGTCCAGCTTGGCCTTTTCCATCATGTCTTCGGGAATCTTCTGGAAGGGACCGGCCACGTCCTCGTTCGTCAGCACGTAGGTGGTGAGGGTGGGCGTGGTGTCCTGGTTCAGCGCGTTCCAGGTGGCGTCGTCGAGCTTGCCGGTCGCTTCCAGGTTGCGCGTCTGCTGGAAGGTCGTCAGGGCCTGGCGCATGTTCGAGCCGTAGGCGCCGTCGATCTCGCCGGGCGAGAAGTGCAGGCGGTCGAGCAGGACCTGGGCGCGCAGCAGGCGCTCGAATTCGGCGCGCTCGACGGCGGCAGCGTCGGCCGCCGCCGGCTGCTGAGCGGCCTGG
>DNCF01000114.1:0-27495 GCA_003484545.1 Massilia sp.
GCGCGGCCCGATGTCCTCGCTCTACGGTTCGGATGCGATGGGCGGCGTGGTCAACATCATCACGCGCAAGGTGTCGCGCGAATGGGGCGGCTCGCTCGGCTTCGACACCACGCTGCAGGAACACAGCGAGTCCGGCGACACCTACCAGGCCCAGTTCTACCTCGACGGCCCGATCAAGAGCGACCTGCTCGGTCTGCAGATCTGGGGCAAGCAGTACAAGCGCGACGAGGATGCGATCCTGGCCGGCTTCACCGGCGCCAAGGACCGCGACCTGACGGCGCGCCTGGCGTTCACGCCGAATCCCGACCATACGGTGCTGCTGAAAGCGGGCGCCACCGACGTGCGCCGCACCGCTTCGGGCGGCGAGACGCTGGCCGCCAGCGCCGCCAACACCTACAACAAGCACAAGCGCAACCATTACACGCTCTCGCACGACGGCCACTGGGGCATCGGCCGCTCGGAAATCTCGTTGCAGCGCGAAAGCGCGCAGCGCTGGGCCTATACACAGGACAATAAGGACAATGCCGGCGCTTTCGTGGCCAACGCGCGCGCACCAAAAATCGAGAACACCGTGTTCGACGCCAAGCTGAAACTGCCGCTGGGCGCGCATTCGCTGGTTGTCGGCGCCCAGTGGAACGAGGCCGAGCTGACCGACCAGAATCCGGGCCGGCGCAACGGCGTCAACGAGCGGTTCAGCGTCACCCAGAAAGCCCTGTTCGCCGAAGACGAATGGAAGCTGAGCAATACCTTGTCGCTGACCGGCGGCCTGCGCCTGGACGACCACGAAATCTATGGCCAGCAATGGACGCCGCGCGGCTACCTGGTCTGGCACGCGGGCGGCATGGCGACCATCAAGGGCGGCGTCTCGAAGGGTTTCCGGGCACCGGACATCCGCTCCGTTGCCCCGGGCTACGCCTACACCACGGGCGGCGGCAATTGCACCTACGGCCCGAACGGCACCTGTGGCGTGATCATCGGCGACCCCGACCTGAAGGCGGAAAGCAGCACGAATTATGAGGTCAGCGCCCACCTCGACAACAAGCGCGGCTGGACCGGCAGCGCCACCGTGTTTTATACCGACTTCAAGGACAAGGTCGCGAATGCGCTGGTGTATGCCGCCCCGGGCGTACCGGCGCGCTGGGAAGAGGATCCGAACTACCGCCTCTGGTACAGCTACAACATCGACAACGCGACCATCCGCGGCTTGGAATTGAGCACGCGCTACAAACCGTCGCGCGCTTTTTCCGTCAGCGCCAACTACACCTATACCGACTCGGAGCAGAAGGGCGGCGCCTACGCCGGCTACGCACTGACCCGCACGCCGAAACATGCGGCGAACCTGCGCGCGGACTGGACGGTCAAACGCGGATTGACCCTGTGGTCGGCGGCGAGTTACCACGGCAAGGAAATCAACGCGGCGGCGCGCGCCGGGAGCAACGGTACCCTGCTGGCGAACGGCGTGCGCGAGTACGACGACTACACCCTGGTCGATGCCGGTGTGTCCTACCGCGTCAACCGCAGCGTGACCGTGAATGCCGCCTTGTACAACATCGGCGACAAGCGGCTCGACGACCTGACCTATAACACGGTCGGCGACGGGCGGCGGGTGTGGCTGGGGGTGAACAACAGTTTTTGATCGTGTTGGTCCTTCGTAGGGTGGACCGGGCCGCGATCGGCTCCTGAGTCCACGCGGTTCACCGCTCGATGATCGGCAATGTGAAACGGAGTGCGACGTGTGCGGCCCTGTCGGGATGCGTGTCGATACGCGACTGTTCGACAGCGTGGGTTCGAGAACCCACCCTACGAGACTGATGTGTGCGGGTCCTGCCGGGATATGTTTCGAAGCGCCACCGTTCAACCGCGTGAGCAAGGGAAGTACAAAGCGGAGATGAACCGGCCCGCCGGCGATTTCCGCCACTGACATAACGATCTGGTAAGCTTTGCCAAATTGAATCGTTTTGCGGAGGAATGTCGGATGGACTTCGATTCGCTGTTCAAGCTGCCCATCGTCCAGGGACCGATGGCGGGCGGCGCCACGACGCCGGAGCTGGTCGCCGCCGTGTCGAATGCCGGCGCCGTCGGCGCCTTCGCCGGCTCGCTCCTTTCTCCAAGCGTCATCCGCACCCAGGTCGAGCGCATCCGCAGCCTGACCGACCGTCCTTTCCTGCTTAATTTCTTCGTCCAGAAAACCCCGGCGCCGGGCGCCGAGGAAGTCGCGCGCGGCGTGGAGCTGCTGCGCCCGGTCTGGGAAAGCCTGGGCTGGTCCGAGCTGCCGCAACCCAAACAATGGTGCGAAGACTTTGATGCCCAGTTCGAGACTTTGCTGGAGCTGCGCCCGGCCGCGGCCAGCTTTACTTTCGGCATCCTCGACGCGGTCCAGGTCGAGCGCCTGCACGCGGCCGGCATCCTGGCGATCGGCACCGTCACCACGGTGGAGGAGGCGCGGGCCTGGCAAGCCATCGGGGCGGACGCCGTCATCGCATCCGGCATCGAGGCGGGCGGTCACCGCGGCACCTTCATCGGGCGCCAGGAAGACGCGACCCTCTCGGCGCGCGAACTGTGGCCGGCGGTCGTGCAAGCCGTTTCGATTCCCGTGATCGCCGCCGGCGGCATCATGAACGGCGCCGACATCAAGGCCGCGCTGGCGCTGGGCGCCAAAGCCGTGCAGATGGGTACGGCCTTCCTGGTCACCGAGGAATCGGGCATCCACCCCGCCTATAAACAGCGCCTGATCGACGCCGAAGGCCAGCCGACGCGCCTGACGCGCAGCTTTTCCGGGCGCTACGCGCGCGGCATCGAGAACCGCTTCATGCGCCAGATGGCGGCGAGCGAGGCCCAGGTGCCGCCTTACCCGATCCAGAATGCGCTGACCGGCAGCATCCGCGCCGCCGCGGCCAAGGCGGGCGACACCGAACTGATGTCGCTCTGGGCCGGCGCCAATGTGGCGCGGGCGCGGCCGATGCCGGCCGGGCGCCTGGTCGAACTGCTGGTATCCGAATTGCAGTCCTGAGGGGAGCGCCCGCGTGGAATCGGCTGGAGAATACGACTACATCATCGTTGGAGCCGGCACTTCCGGCTGCGTCCTGGCGAATCGCCTGACCCTTAACAAGGACGTCAACGTCCTCCTCATCGAAGCGGGCGCGCGCGACGACTACCTCTGGATCCACATCCCGGTCGGCTACCTGCACTGCATCGGCAATCCGCGCACCGACTGGCTGTTCAACACCGAACCCGACCCGGGCCTGGGCGGCCGTGCGCTGATCTACCCGCGCGGTAAAGTACTGGGTGGCAGCTCCTCGATCAACGGCATGATCTACATGCGCGGGCAGAAGGGAGATTACGACCGCTGGGCCGAGGCCTGCGGCGACGATTCCTGGCGCTGGGACCAGGTGCTGCCGCTATTTAAAAAGAGCGAAGACCATTACCGTGGCGCCAGCGAATTGCACGGCGCCGGCGGCGAATGGCGTGTCGAAAAACAGCGGCTGTCCTGGCAGATCCTCGACGCCTTCCGCGACGCCGCCGCCGAAGTCGGCATCGCGAAAGTCGACGATTTCAACACCGGCGATAACGCCGGTTCCTCCTACTTCGAGGTCAACCAGCGGCGCGGCATCCGCCTGAACACGGCGAAAGCTTTCCTGAAGCCGGCGGCGCAGCGCCCGAATCTGACCATCATGACAGGCTGCCACGTGGAACGTTTGCTGGTCGAGGAGGGCGAGGGAGGCAAAATCTGCCGTGGCGTACAGTTCAGCGGCGGCGGGCGCATGTTCACGGCGACCGCCCACCGCGAAACCCTGCTGGCGGCGGGCGCGATCGGCTCGCCCCACATCCTGCAATTGTCCGGCATCGGGCCGGCAGCAAGCCTGCAGCGCCACGGCATCGCGCCGCTGGTGGATGCGCCCGGCGTCGGCGAAAACCTGCAGGACCACCTGCAACTGCGCATGGTCTACAAGGTCAGCGGCGTGAAAACCCTGAACGAGACCGCCTCGAACTGGTTCGGCAAGATGAAGATCGGCCTCGAGTATGCGCTGTTCCAGAGCGGGCCGATGTCGATGGCGCCCTCGCAGCTGGGCGTGTTCGCGCGCTCGGGGCCGCACGAGGCGACGCCGAACCTGCAATACCACGTGCAGCCGCTGTCGCTGGACAAGTTCGGCGACCCGCTGCACGGTTTTCCGGCATTCACGGCCAGCGTCTGCAACCTGCGCCCGACCGCGCGCGGCCACGTGCGCATCGCCTCGAACGACAGTTATGCGCCGCCGAAGATCACGCCGAACTACCTGAGCACGAACGAGGACCGGCGCACGGCCGCGGCGGCGCTGGCGCTGACGCGCCGCATCGTGTCCGCGCCGTCGCTGGCGAAATACCAGCCGCAGGAATTCAAGCCCGGTCCCCTGTACCAGACCGAGGAGGAACTGGCCGAAGCGGCGGGCCTGATCGGCACCACGATTTTTCATCCGGTCGGCACCTGCCGCATGGGCAAGAGAAATGATCCGCTGGCGGTGGTCGACAGCCAGCTGCGCGTGATCGGCGTCGAGCGCCTGCGCGTGGTGGATGCGTCGATCATGCCGTTCATTACGTCCGGGAATACGAATTCGCCGACCTTGATGATCGCCGAGAAGGCGGCGCAGATGATCGCCGGGCACTGACCGTCATCGTAGGGTGGGCACGCCGTGCCCACGCGTTACGCACGCGTGGTATGGACATGATCGGTGATTTGTCGCTCGCGACATTCGAATTGGGACTGAACGGACTTGCGGTGACGTTTGCGGGCGAAGCATTCCTGCCGCAGGTGCAAGGATGAGCACGTAACGCGTGGGCACGGGTGCCCACCCTACGGGTAGCTTTGCCGTCCGTCTTTCCGTCCGCAGGGCGAAACGCCGTGATAGCTCGTGCATTCATGCACAATGAGTGGGCAAATCTACCCACCCTGTGCACCCGCGCACAGGGCGTGCGTTGTATTGTGGACCATAACTGTTGTGTGTAATATCTGCCAATAAACCTACGCAGATAGGGTTTCAGTTCTCGAGCAGTACGTGTTAAACGTTCCGGAGACACAATGGCAGAAGTCATTCTTGAAACAAAGCGCCTCACCAAGGAGTTCAAGGGTTTCACTGCCGTCAGCGGCGTCGACCTGCGCGTGCAGCGCGGTCACATCCATGCGCTGATCGGCCCCAACGGTGCGGGCAAGACCACCTGCTTCAACCTGCTCACCAAGTTCCTCGTTCCCTCGTCCGGCCAGATCCTGTTCAATGGCCGCGACATCACGCAGGCGAAACCGGCGCAGATCGCGCGCATGGGCATCATCCGTTCGTTCCAGATTTCCGCCGTCTTCCCGCACCTGACCGTGCTGCAGAACGTGCGCATCGGCTTGCAGCGCGGGCTCGGCACCAGCTTTCATTTCTGGCGCAGCGAACGTTCGCTGAACCAGCTGAACGAGCGCGCCATGGCCCTGCTGGCCGAGGTCGACCTGGAGGGCTTCGCCGACCTGGTGACTGCCGACCTGCCATACGGCCGCAAGCGCGCGCTCGAGATCGCCACCACGCTGGCGATGGAGCCGGAACTGATGCTGCTCGACGAGCCGACCCAGGGCATGGGCCACGAGGACGTGCACCGTGTGACGGCCCTGATCAAGAAAGTGTCCCAGGGCCGCACCATCCTGATGGTCGAGCACAACATGAACGTCGTCTCCGGCATCTGCGACCGCATCTCGGTGCTGCAGCGCGGCGCCATGCTGGCCGAAGGGACGTATGCCGAGGTATCGAAGAATCCGCAGGTGATGCAGGCCTACATGGGCAGCGCCGACGGCGAACTGGAAGGAGCCCACGCATGAGTCCAGTCGCTACCCCGGCACTCGAGATCCGCAACCTGCAGGCCTGGTACGGCGAATCGCACATCCTGCACGACATCGGCTTCACGGTGGCCCAGGGCGAAGTCGTCACCCTGCTGGGCCGCAACGGCGCCGGCCGCACCACCACGCTGCGCGCCATCATGGGCCTGACCGGGCGCCGCACCGGGTCGATCAAGATCAACGGCGTCGAATCGATCGCGCTGCCCACGCACCGCATCGCCCACCTCGGCGTCGGCTATTGCCCGGAAGAGCGGGGCATTTTCGCGTCGCTGTCGACCGAGGAAAACCTGCTGCTGCCGCCGGTGCTGCCGAAGGCCGGCAGCGCGATGTCGCTCGACGAGATCTACGAGATGTTTCCGAACCTGTACGAGCGCCGCCACAGCCAGGGCACGCGCCTGTCCGGCGGCGAGCAGCAGATGCTGGCGGTGGCGCGCATCCTGCGCACCGGCGCGCGCCTGCTGCTGCTCGACGAGATCTCGGAAGGGCTGGCGCCGGTCATCGTGCAGAGCCTGGCGCGCATGATCACCACGCTCAAGGGCAAGGGCTACACGATCGTCATGGTCGAACAGAATTTCCGCTTCGCCGCGCCGCTGGCGGACCGGTTTCACGTGGTCGAGCACGGACAGATCGTCGAGACGATCGGCGCCGCCGACCTCGACGCACGCATGCCGGTGCTGACCGAACTGCTTGGAGTCTAGGCAGACGTTTCAACAGACGCTACAGCAACAGACGTTTTTTCACGCTTCACATACAACAACGGAGACAAGATGAAACGCACGACCCTCGCCCTCGCCACCGCCGCCGCCTTTGCCGGCTTCGCCCTGCCAGCGTCCGCCCAGATCAGCGGCGACACCATCAAGATCGGCATGATCACCGACCTGTCCGGCGTCTATTCCGACGTCGACGGCAACGGCGGCGCCGAAGCCGTGCGCATGGCCATCGCCGACCTGGGCGGCGCTGTCGCCGGCAAGAAGATCCAGTTCATGGTCGCCGACCACCAGAACAAACCGGACATCGCCGCCTCCAAGGCGCGCGAATGGTTCGACCAGCAGGGCGTCGACATGCTGATCGGCGGCACCAACTCGGGCGCCAGCCTGGCCATGGCGAAAGTCGCGGCCGAGAAGAAGAAAGTCTTCATCTCGATCGGCGCCGGCACCGCGCAGCTGACCAACGAGCAGTGCTCGCCCTACACCGTGCACTACGCCTACGACACCGTGGCGCTGGCGCGCGGCACCGGTTCGGCGGTGCTGAAGCAGGGCGGCAAGAGCTGGTATTTCCTGACCGCCGACTACGCCTTCGGCCAGTCGCTGGAGAAGGACACCTCGGAGGTCATCAAGAAGAACGGCGGCACCGTGCTGGGCAGCGTCAAGCATCCGCTGTCGGCCTCGGACTTCTCGTCCTTCCTGCTTCAGGCGCAATCCTCGAAAGCGCAGGTGCTGGGCCTGGCCAACGCCGGTGGCGACACCATCAACTCGATCAAGGCCGCCAACGAGTTCGGCCTGACCAAGAAGATGAAGATCGCCGGCCTGCTGGTGTTCATCAACGACGTCCACACCCTCGGCCTGAACACCACCCAGGGCATGTACCTGACCGACGGCTGGTACTGGGACCAGAATGCCGAGACCCGCGCCTGGTCCAAGCGCTACTTCGCCAAGATGAAGAAGCAGCCGTCGATGCTGCAGGCGGCCGACTATTCCGCGACCATGAACTACCTGAACGCGGTCAAGGCCACCGGCACCGACGACTCGACCAAGATCATGGAGCACCTGAAGGCGACCAAGATCAACGACATGTTCGCCAAGAACGGCGTGATCCGTCCGGACGGCCGCATGGTCTACGACATGTACCTGATGCAGGTGAAGACGCCGAAGGAATCGAAGGGACCGTGGGACTACTACAAGGTCGTCGCCACGATCCCGGGCGAGCAGGCGTACACGACCAAGGCCGAGACGAAGTGCGCGGCGTGGAAGTGATGGGTTGATCCGCGTCCGATATCGACGTCACAGTAGTACAAGCGTAGGTTGAACGCGTGGGGTCATCCGGTCCGGTGGACCGGATGACGCGCCGCCCACGTGTTCGGCGCACGTATGACCTACCCCGGCGCTTGCCATCCCTCGATCGCCGATTGCCGCACGTTCCACCTTTCACGCATTACCGCCTCCCGACTTAACCCCTGGTGCCTATGGAAATCTTCGGAGTCCCCCTGCAAGCCCTGATGAGCCAGCTCCTGCTGGGCCTGGTCAACGGTTCCTTCTACGCGATGCTCTCGCTGGGCCTGGCCGTCATCTTCGGCCTCTTGAACGTCATCAATTTCTCGCACGGCGCCCTGTACATGATGGGCGCCTTCATCGCCTTCATCGGCGTCAGCACCTATGAACTGAACTACTGGATGATGCTGGTGCTCGCGCCGCTGGCGGTCGGCGCCTTCGGCATCGCGGTCGAGAAGACCATGCTGCGCTGGCTGTACAAGCTCGACCATCTATACGGCCTGCTGCTGACCTTCGGCATCACGCTGCTGCTGGAAGGCGTGTTCCGCTCCTTCTTCGGCGTCTCGGGCCAGACCCTGGACGTGCCGGAACAGCTGGCCGGCGCCACCGACCTGGGCTTCATGATCCTGCCGAACTACCGCGCCTGGGTCGTCGCCGCCTCGCTCATCGTCTGCCTCGGCACCTGGTTCGTGATCGAGAAGACCCGCTTGGGGGCCTACCTGCGCGCCGGTACCGAGAACCCGAAACTGGTCGAGGCCTTCGGCATCAACGTGCCGCGCATGGTCACGCTGACCTATGGCTTCGGCGTCGCGCTGGCCGGCCTGGCCGGCGTGCTGGCGGCGCCCGTGATCAACGTCACGCCGCTGATGGGCTCGAACCTGATCATCGTCGTGTTCGCCGTGGTCGTGATCGGCGGCATGGGCTCGATCCTCGGCTCCATCATCACCGGCCTGATGCTGGGCGTGATCGAGGGATTAACCCGCGTCTACTATCCGGAAGGCTCGGAGGTGGTCGTGTTCGTGGTCATGGTCATCGTGCTGCTGCTGCGCCCGGCCGGCCTGTTCGGGAAGGAGAAGTAAGCATGAACAAGAAAATCGGTTACGGCATCGCTCTTGCCCTGGCGCTGGCCGCGCCTTTCTTCGGCTATCCGGTGTTCCTGATGAAGCTGCTGTGCTTCGCCCTGTTCGCCTGCGCCTTCAACCTGCTGATCGGCTTTACCGGCCTGCTCTCGTTCGGTCACGCCGCCTTTTTCGGCAGCGCGGGCTACGTCACCGGCCACCTGTTGACGGTGGTCGGCCTGCCGACCGAGCTGGGCATCCTGGCCGGCGTGGCGGCCAGCGCCGTGCTCGGCCTGGTCGTCGGATCGCTGGCGATTCGCCGCCAGGGCATCTATTTTTCGATGATCACGCTCGCCCTGGCGCAGATGGTGTACTTCGCCGCGCTGCGCAGCCCCTACACCCACGGCGAGGACGGCCTGCAGGGCGTGCCGCGCGGCCGCCTGTTCGGCGTGCTCGACCTCGGCAACGACCTGACCCTCTACTATGTCGTGCTGGCAATCGCCGTGCTGGGCTTTGCCCTGATCGTGCGCACCGTGCATTCGCCCTTCGGCCAGGTGCTGAAAGCCATCAAGGAAAACGAGCCGCGTGCCATTTCCCTGGGTTATGACGCCGACCGCTACAAGCTGCTCGCCTTCGTGCTGTCGGCCGCACTGACTGGCCTGGCCGGCGCCACCAAGACCCTGGTGCTCGGCTTCGAAACCCTGACCGACGTCCACTGGACCATGTCGGGCCTGGTGGTCCTGATGACCCTGGTCGGCGGCATGGGCACCATGGCCGGCCCCATCATCGGCGCCTTTGTCATCGTGGCGCTGGAGAACAAGCTGGGCGACCTGGGCCTGTGGCTGTCCGAAACCACCGGCATCGACTGGTTCTCGACGCTGGGCGAATCGGTGGGCATGGTCACCGGCCTGATCTTCATCGTCTGCGTGCTGCTGTTCCGCCGCGGCATCGTCGGCGAGATCGGCGCCCTGCTCGAGCGTCGCGCGCGCGCCAAGCCGGACGCCGGCGCTAGAATGGCCGTGAACAAGGAGCGGGAGGCCGCGTGAAAGACGCATCGGCGACGTTGAGCGTGAATGGGCTGCGCATGCATGTGATGAGCGCGGGGGAGGGGCCGGCGGTCTTGCTGCTGCACGGCTTTCCCGACACCCACGTCGTCTGGCGCAAGCAGGTCGGCCCGCTGGTGCGCGCCGGCTATCGCGTGATCGCCCCCGACCTGCGCGGCTATGGCCAGACCGATGCGCCCGAGGCCGTGGCGGCCTACCGCACCGAGCACCTCGTGGCCGACATGCTGGCGCTGCTCGACGTCATGGGGATCCAGCAAGCGCGCGTCGTCGGCCACGACTGGGGAGCGCTGATCGGCTGGCTGCTGTGCATGCGCGCGCCGCAGCGCGTCGAGCAGTATGTTGCGCTGTCGGTCGGCCATCCGGCGGCGTTCGCGCGCGCCGGCCTCATGCAGCGCCTGCGCAGCAGTTACATGCTGTGGTTCATGACGCCGCTGCTGGCCGAGACATCGCTGACGGCCGCGGACTTCTTCGCCATGCGCCATTTCACTTCCGATCCTACCCAGCTGTCGCATTGGCGCCGCGACCTGCGCGAACCCGGCCGCATGACCGCGGCCCTGAATTATTACCGCGCGAACGTGCCGCATGGCTTCAAGCTTGGCGCCGAGCCCGAGCCGGTCAAGGTACCGGTGATGGGCATCTGGAGCAGCCGCGACGTCGCCCTCACGGAAGAGCAGATGCGCGACTCGTCGCAGTACGTGGCCGAGACTTTCCGCTACGAGCGCATCGAGGGCGCCGACCACTGGCTGCAGCTGACCGCGGCCGACCAGGTCAATGCGCTGCTGCTCGACTTTTTCGCGAGCCTGGCCCGGGCCGACACTGCAACGGCCCAGCCGGGCTGAATTTCTTCAGGAATGTCTACAGCGCCGCGGCGTAGATCGCGCGCGCGTCCTCGCGCGTCACGTCCCTCGGATTGTTCCCCAACAGGCGGGTCTGGAGCATGGCGTCGTCCGCCAGGCGGTCCAGGTCGTTTTCCGTGATGCCGACTTGCTGTAGCGTGGTCTGGATGCCGGCCATGCGGGCGGTTTGCTGCATGGCCGCGATCAGCGCTTCGGTGCGCGCTTCGGCGCTGCCGCTGGCGTGCGGGACGGCGATCGCCGCCAGCTCGGCATACAACGGCGCCGCCGCCGGCGCATTGAAGCGCAGCACGTGCGGCAGCACCAGGGAATTCGACAGGCCGTGCGCGACGTGGAAGATGCCGCCGACCGGATAGGCGAGCGCGTGCACGGCGGCGACGGGGGCGTTCGAGAACGCCTGGCCGGCCAGGCAGGCGCCCAGCAGCATGGCCTGGCGCACCTCGAGCCGGCTGCCGTTTTCGCAGGCAGGGATCAGGTTGCGCGACAGCAGCTCCAGCGCCTGGCGCGCCAGCGTGTCCGACAGCGGATTCTTCTTGTGACGGCTGGTATAGGCCTCGATCGCGTGGACCATGGCGTCGATGCCGGTCGCGGCGGTGACCGTCGGCGGCAGGCCCAGGGTCAGCGCCGCGTCCAGCACGGCCAGGTCGGCGTAGAGCTGGGGAGATACCACGCCCATCTTGGTGGTGGCGCCGGTCGTGACGATCGCGATGTTCGTCACTTCGGAACCGGTGCCGGCGGTGGTCGGCACCTGCACCAGCGGCAGGCGCTTGCCCGTCACTTTGCCGATGCCGTAGATCTGGGCCAGCGGCTGTTCGCTCGGCGCCAATACCGCGACCAGCTTGGCCACGTCCATCGAGCTGCCGCCGCCCAGGCCGATCACGAGGTCGCTATCGTTCGCGCGGGCGAAGTTCACTGCCGCCATGACCACGTCTTCCGGCGGATCGGCAACCACGTCGGAGAACACGCTGACCTTGAAACCCTGGCGTGTCAAATCGAGGCAGGGCATCTCGGCCAGACCGGTGCGGAGGAAACCGGCGTCGGTGACGACCAGTGCGCGGCGGGAGGAGGGGAAGCGCTCGCGGAGGATGTCGCCGAGGCGGCTGGCGGCGCCGGGTTCGGAAACGATGTGGGCGACGGTGCTGAAGGCAAAGGCGGTCATGGTGGTTCCCGTGCGTTTGGATCGATAAAGAGTACACCAGAATGGATAAGCTGCGGAAAAGTTGGCGGCTGCGCCATGGTCCGAACCTGCGTACAATTTCGTCTCTTCAACGTATCGAAAGCAGGTGATGATTGACTTCGTATGGCTCGGCGGCGCGGCCTTCCTCGCCGGGCTGGTGGACGCCGTGGTGGGCGGCGGCGGCTTGATCCAGGTCCCGGCGATCTTTTCCGTGTTGCCGAAGGAAGTACCAGCGACCCTGCTCGGCACGAATAAACTGGCGAGTATCTTCGGCACCGGCGCGGCGGCGGTGAACTACAGCCGCCGGGTGCGCGTCGCCTGGAGCGCGGCGGCGCCGGCGGCGCTGGCGGCCTTTGCCCTGTCCTTTGTCGGCGCCTGGACCGTGACCCGGATACCGGGCGACTTCGTGCGCAGCCTGCTGCCGCTGATCCTGCTGGCGGTCGCCATCTATACCTTCCGCAAAAAGGACCTCGGTTCGGTGCACGCGCCGGTGCACAGCGGGTCGGGGGAGCGCTGGTGGGCGATCGGCATGGGCGCCGCAATCGGTTTCTACGACGGCTTCTTCGGTCCGGGCACCGGCAGCTTCCTGATCTTCCTCTACGTGCGCTTTTTCGGCTTCGATTTCCTCAGCGCCTCGGCGGCGGCAAAGATCGTCAATGTTGCCTGCAACCTGTCGGCACTGATGTGGTTCGGCTACAGCGGCCACCTGCTCTGGCAGCTGGGCCTGTTGATGGCAGTCTGCCAGATCGCCGGTTCCCTGGTTGGAACGCGTCTCGCGATCAAGCACGGCAGTGCCTTCGTGCGCAAGCTGTTCCTGGTCGTCGTCTCGATCCTGATCGTCAAAACAGGTTTCGATGCTGTCGTGCGCTGGGCAAGTTGAGCCGCTTGTTTCACGTGGAACAAAAGCCGGGTTCGCCCGGCTTTTTTTGCGCCCGAGCATTGTGGAGGAGCCGATTGTTTCACGTGAAACAGCAATGGGCGCGCGCCGAAGCTGTGTTCCACGTGAAACAAAAACCGCCGCGTTTTCGGGCCGAGCTGAGTCCGGGCCGGTAAATGCTTCTATAATCGAGAATTAGTCTCCTCGCTCCACACTTCCATCATGCTATTTCCTACTGAATTCGACGTGATCGTCGTCGGCGGCGGCCATGCCGGCACCGAGGCGGCCCTCGCGTCCGCACGTACGGGGCAGAAGACGCTGCTCCTGACGCACAACATCGAAACCCTGGGCCAGATGTCGTGCAACCCCTCGATTGGCGGCATCGGCAAGGGCCACCTGGTCAAGGAAGTCGACGCCCTCGGCGGCGCGATGGCGATCGCCACCGATGAATCCGGCATCCAGTTCCGCATCCTGAACTCGTCCAAGGGCCCGGCCGTGCGCGCCACCCGCGCCCAGGCCGACCGCATCCTGTACAAGCAGGCGATCCGTTCGCGCCTGGAAAACCAGGCCAACCTGTGGCTGTTCCAGCAGGCCGTCGACGACCTGATGGTGGAGGGCGACCGCGTGGTCGGCGCCGTCACCCAGATCGGCCTGCAATTCCGCGCCCGTGCCGTCGTGCTAACGGCAGGCACTTTCCTGGACGGTAAGATCCACGTCGGCCTGCAGAACTACACCGCCGGCCGCGCCGGCGATCCGGCGGCCCTGTCGTTATCAAGCCGCCTGAAAGAGCTGAAGCTGCCGCAGGGCCGCCTGAAAACCGGCACGCCGCCGCGCATCGACGGTCGCAGCATCGACTTCTCGGTGCTGACCGAGCAGCCGGGCGACCTCGATCCGGTCCCCGTGTTTTCCTACATGGGCAAGGCCAGCATGCATCCGCGCCAGGTGCCGTGCTGGGTCACGCACACCAATGCGCAGACCCACGACATCATCCGAAACGGCCTCGACCGCAGCCCGATGTACACCGGCGTCATCGAGGGTGTCGGCCCCCGATATTGCCCCTCGATCGAGGACAAGATCCACCGTTTCTCGTCGAAGGAATCGCACCAGATCTTCCTCGAGCCGGAAGGCCTGACGACCAACGAGTTCTACCCGAACGGGATCTCGACCAGCCTGCCGTTCGACGTGCAGCTGGCCCTGGTGCGCTCGATGAAGGGCATGGAAAACGCCTTCATCCTGCGCCCCGGCTATGCCATCGAATACGATTATTTCGACCCGCGCGGCCTCAAATCCTCGCTCGAAACCAAGGCGATCCGGGGCCTGTTCTTCGCCGGCCAGATCAACGGCACCACCGGCTACGAAGAGGCGGCGGCCCAGGGCCTGCTCGCCGGCCTGAACGCCGCGCTGCAGACGAAAGGCGAGGAAGCCTGGACCCCGGGCCGTTCGGAAGCCTACCTGGGCGTGCTGGTCGACGACCTCACCACCCAGGGCGTGGCCGAGCCTTATCGCATGTTCACCAGCCGCGCCGAATACCGCCTGTCGCTGCGCGAAGACAACGCCGACATGCGCCTGACGGAAATTGGCCGCAAGCTGGGCGTGGTCGGCGACGCCCAGTGGGAAGCGTTCGAGAAGAAGCGCGAAGCCGTGGCGCGCGAGCTCGAGCGCCTGCGCTCGACCTGGGTCAACCCGCGCATCCTGGCCGCCGCCGAGTCCGAGCGCGTGGTGGGGCAGGCGATCGAACGCGAGTACAACCTGGCCGACCTGCTGCGCAGGCCGAACGTCGATTACGACACTTTGGTGACGATGACGGGTACCGAAGGCCAGCCCCTGGGTGGCCCCGGCGTCGAGGATCCCGCAGTGAAGGAACAGGTCGAAATCCAGCTGAAATACGCCGGTTACATCGACCGCCAGGCGCGCGAAGTCGAGCGTCACGACCACTACGAGAACCTGAAACTGCCGGAAAACCTGGACTACCTGGAGATCGCGGCGCTGTCGATCGAGGTGCGCCAGAAGCTGGATAAACAGCGTCCTGAAACCCTCGGCCAGGCCTCGCGCATCTCGGGCGTGACGCCGGCGGCCATCTCCCTGCTGCTGGTGCACCTGAAAAAACGCGGCGCCAAGGGCTTTACGTCGGCTCCGGCAGCGGACGCGGAGGCCGCGCAATGAGGGGTTTTGACCGCGAAAAACTGATGCAGGTGCTGAACGACGGCATCGACGAACTCGATTTGCCGCTGTGGGCCGCGCAGCGCGAGCAATTGATGGACTACCTGGCGCTGATGGCCAAGTGGAACGGCGTCTACAACCTGACCTCGCTGCGCGACCCGATGCAGATGGTGACCCATCACCTGCTCGATTCGCTGGCTGCGGTAGCGGCGTTCGAGGGCGTGAAAAGCGTGCTCGACGTCGGGGCAGGGGGCGGCTTGCCGGGGCTGGTGCTGGCCATTTCGCGGCCCGACATGCAGGTGTCGCTGATCGACACGGTGCACAAGAAAACCGCCTTCCTGACCCAGGTCAAGGCGGAGCTGGGCCTGGCCAACGTCACCGTGTACACGATGAAGGTACAGGATTTGAAGGCGGGGCCGTTCGAGGTCATCACCTCGCGCGCTTTTGCCGACCTGTCGGATTTCGTCAACTGGTCCGGGCACCTGCTGGCCGAGGGCGGCAGATTCATTGCGCTGAAAGGCACGGCGCCGGCCGAGGAACAGCAAAGGCTGCCCCAGGAATGGAAGGTGCAGGAATTGCGGCCTTTGCGGGTGCCCAAGTTGGATGCGGAACGCCACCTGGTGTTCATCGAGCGAAATCAATAAGCGAAGTCACTGAATAAACATAACGATATAAACGGTTTATACCGTTTAAACCAAATAAACCGTTTATACGGTTTAAAGGGTATGAACGGTATGACCGGATATCATCGTGTCCGGATGAGATAGATGGCAAAGATTTTTTGCGTTGCAAACCAAAAGGGGGGAGTCGGTAAGACGACCACCAGCGTCAACCTGGCCGCGGGCCTGGCCAAGCTCGAGCAGCGCGTGCTGCTGGTCGACCTCGACCCGCAGGGCAATGCGACCATGGGCGCGGGCATCAACAAGGCGACGCTGGAAAGCTCGACCTACGAGGTGCTGCTGGGCGAGGCCGAGGTGAGCGCGGCGCGCGTGCGTTCGGAAGCGGGGCGCTTCGACGTGCTGCCCGCCAACCGCGAGCTGGCCGGCGCCGAAGTCGAGATGGTCGAACTGGACAGCCGCGAGCGCCGCCTGAAGCATGCGCTGGCGAAGGTGGATGCCGACTACGACTTCATCCTGGTCGACTGCCCGCCGGCATTGTCGATGCTGACCCTGAACGGCCTGTGCGCCGCGCACGGCGTCATCATTCCGATGCAGTGCGAGTACTACGCCCTGGAGGGCTTGTCCGACCTGGTCAACACGATCAAGAAGGTGCACGCCAACCTGAACACCGACCTGAAGATCATTGGCCTCTTGCGCGTGATGTTCGATCCGCGCATGACGTTGTCGCAGCAGGTGTCGAAGCAGCTCGAGCAGCATTTCGGCGGCAAGGTCTTCAAGACCATCATCCCGCGCAACGTGCGCCTGGCCGAGGCGCCGTCCTACGGCGTGCCCGGCGTGACCTTCGACCCTTCCTCGAAAGGGGCGCAGGCCTACATCGCGTTCGGGGCCGAGATGGTCGAGCGCATCAAGACGATGTAATCAAGGGGATCCACAATGGCGACGAAAAAACTCAAGGGCCTCGGCCGCGGTCTGGATGCACTGCTGGGAGGAGGGCTCGACGATGCCCCCGCTCCGGCGGGCGCGCCCTCGGCCTTGTCCATTTCTCAACTGCAGGCCGGTAAATACCAGCCGCGCACCCGGATGGACGAGGGCGCGCTGAACGAGCTGGCGGCCTCGATCAAGAGCCAGGGTGTGATGCAGCCGGTCCTGGTGCGGCCAATCGACGGCGGTCGCTACGAGATCATCGCCGGCGAACGCCGCTTCCGCGCCGCTCAGCTGGCCGGGCTGGACGAAATCCCGGTGCTGGTGCGCGAAGTCGACGACCAGGCGGCGGCGGCCATGGCGCTGATCGAGAACATGCAGCGCGAAGACCTGAACCCGCTGGAAGAAGCGCAGGGCATCGCGCGCCTGATCTCGGACTTCGACTTCACCCACGAGCAGGCGGCCAGCGCGGTCGGCCGCTCGCGCAGCGCGGTGTCGAACCTGCTGCGCCTGGTGAACCTGGCCCAGCCGGTGCAGACCATGCTGATGGCCGGCGACATCGACATGGGCCACGCCCGCGCCTTGCTGTCGGTGGATAACGCCAGCCAGATCGCGCTGGCCAACCAGGTCGTGGCGAAACGCCTGTCGGTGCGCGAAACCGAAAAGCTGGTGGCGCGCGCGATCGAGGAGCAGAACAGCCCGGCGGCCGCGGCCCGCCAGAAGGAAAAGTCGGGCGACATCGTGCGCCTGGAAGAAGAGCTGTCGGACCGCCTGGCGACGCCGGTCGTGTTCAAGATGGGACCGAAGGGGAAGGGGCAGATGATCATCGACTTCCAGAACCTGGATGTGCTCGAAGGCGTGCTGGCGCGTTTGCGCGCATGATCCCCCGGCGAACCGGTTCGCCTGCCTGATCTGACACCTGGCGTGGACGGCCTTGCCGTCCACGCGTCCAACCGCAGTCCGCTGAGCCGCTCCCTTCAGCAGCTCCCTGCATCCACCCTCTTCATCGGCTCCCTCGATCACTCCGCTGACGCCATTCACTCAATCTTGCTGTGCGGCATCAGCCTCAAACATTTGTCGGTAATACGCAACAATAGTTTGGCAACGAGGCCGAAGAGCAAGGCTGAACACGATGTTCGCTTCTCTCGGCATCCCGGCATTGCTTGCGTTTCCTGAAAACGTGGACGGCAAACCGTCTACCCACATCTCTTTGGCATGTTCCGTAGGCGATTTTCCACCCGCAACCGGCCGCCGACATCTGTATTTCGACACGCGAACTACGGCGAAAACTGTTCGTTCTGTCAATATTTATGACACATTTCCCTGCCTCGACGAATACTATGGAAGAGCCGGAATCGTTTGACTCAACGGGTATAACGAACTTATAATCCCGCTGATTCATGTAATTACCACACCGTAACTCGGTTCAAATGGCCAAGGCAGAAGAATAAAAAATGTTGCGCCTGGTCTCCCTGCAATTGATCGCAACAGTAGTCGCCGGCCTCATCGCCGCACTGCTGGGGGGATGGCCTGCGATGTTTTCGGCGGTGCTGGGCGGAATCTGTTGTGTCTTGCCTAATGGCATCATGGCGTTGCGCTTGTTTGCCGCCACACACAAACCGGGCGGGGCGAACCCGCTGACGTTTTTTGTCTGGGAATTTATAAAGATTGCACTGACGCTTGCCCTGCTGGGAGCAACTGCGTGGTTGTACCGCGATCTAAACTGGCTGGCGCTTCTCGCCGGCTTTATCGTGGCGCTGAAAAGTTACATATTCTTATTATTTAGGCATCGATAATGGCGACTCCAACCGCAGAAGGCGCAACCCACGCGCCCACCGCTTCAGAATACATCCGACACCACCTGGGCCACCTGGCGAACCACCACCAGGAAGGTCCGGTCGACTTCAACGTCCTGCACTACGACACCATCTTCTGGTCGATCGCCATGGGCGTCGTCGGCTGCCTGATCCTGTGGATGGCGGCGCGCAAGGCCACGTCCGGCGTGCCGGGCCGCTTCCAGGCTGCCGTCGAGATGCTGGTCGAGATGGTCGAAGACCAGTCGAAGTCGATCGTCCACGGCGACCGCCGCTTCATCGCCCCGCTGGCGTTGACCGTGTTCGTCTGGGTCGCCCTGATGAACTCGCTGGACTTCCTGCCGGTCGACATGTTCTCGGAAGCCTTCAAGCTGGCCGGCGTCGAGCACCTGTTCCCTTACCACCGCGTGGTTCCGACCGCCGACCTGAACGGCACCATCGGCATTTCGCTGGGCGTGCTGATCCTGATGCTGTACTACGGTATCAAGGTCAAGGGCCTGGGCGGCTGGCTCCACGAACTGTTCGCAGCACCGTTCGGCATCTACATGGCGCCGTTCAACCTGCTGCTGAACATCATCGAATACGCAGCAAAAATGGTGTCGCTCGGTATGCGACTGTTCGGCAACATGTTCGCCGGCGAGCTGCTGTTCCTATTGATCGCTTTGCTTGGTTCGACCGCCACCGTCTTCGGTTTCGTCGGCCACGTAATCGCAGGCTCGATCTGGGCGATCTTCCACATCCTGATCGTGTTCCTGCAGGCATTCATCTTCATGATGCTGACGCTGGTGTACCTCGGTCAGGCCCACGAAGGCCACTGATCGGCGCCGCAAGCATCGAACAAGATAGTGGTTGTAACGAAGTTGTAGTTTTTAATCTAGTTTTTAAATTAACTTTTTGGAGTAATCATGACTGACGTTTCTTTTGTTGCACTGGCTTGCGGTTTGATCATCGGCCTCGGCGCTATCGGCGCATGTATCGGTATCGCTCTGATGGGCGGTAAGTACCTGGAAGCCTCGGCACGTCAGCCTGAACTGATGAACACCCTGCAGACCAAGATGTTCCTGCTGGCTGGTCTGATCGACGCGGCATTCCTGATCGGCGTTGGTATCGCCATGCTGTTCGCTTTCGCAAACCCGTTCACCCCGGTCTAATCGGCCAGGCAATAGGTTACAAGGGCCGAACCATCGCGGTTCGGCATCCGTTTTTGTGAGAGAGGAAAAACCGTGAACCTTAACGCAACTCTGTTTGCACAGCTCGTCGTCTTCCTCATCCTGGCCGCCTTCACGATGAAATTCGTGTGGCCGCCGCTGATGAAAGCGCTCGACGAGCGCGCCGAGCGGATCGCGAACGGCCTGGCCGCTGCCGACCGTGGCAAGGCCGACCTGGCAGCCGCCGAAAAGCGCGTGCAGGCCGAACTGGCCGGCGCCCGTGACGAAGGCCAGAAGCGCATCGCCGACGCCGAAAAGCGCGCCGCGCTGATCATCGACGAAGCCAAGAAGACCGCCGCTGAAGAAGCCGCCCGTATCGTTGCCGCCGCCAAGGCCGACGCCGAGCAGCAGGTAACGCGCGCGCGCGAGGAACTGCGTGGCCAGGTGGCCGCACTGGCAGTCCAGGGCGCCGAGCAGATCCTGAAGCGCGAAGTGAACGCAGAAGCGCACGCCGCCCTGCTGTCGCAACTGTCGACCGAGCTCTGATCATGGCTGAACTCGCAACCGTCGCTCGTCCCTACGCCGAAGCGCTGTTCCGTGTTGCCCAACAGGGCAACATGGCAGCCTGGTCCGAACTCGTGTCCGAACTGGCACAAGTCGGTGCCAACCCTGATGTGCAGGCGTTTGCCGCCAACCCGAACGTGTCCGCCGCCGATATCACCGGCACCCTGGCCTCGCTCGTGAAGTCGCCGATGACCCCGGAAGCGTCGAACTTCCTGGCAATGCTGGCCGAAAACGGCCGCATCGCGCTGCTGCCGGAAATCGGCGCGCAGTTCCAGGTGCTGAAGAACGCGCAGGCAGGCGCTGCCGACGCGACCATCTACAGCGCGTTCGACCTGACCGATGCCCAGGTGGCGCAACTGGTCGCAACGCTGGAAAAGAAATTTGGCCGCAAGCTCAACCCCATGGTCACCGTGGACCCGTCGCTGATCGGTGGCGTGCGTGTGGTGGTCGGTGATGAAGTGCTCGATACCTCGGTACGCGCCAAGCTGCAACAGATGCATGTTGCGCTGGTTTCGTAAGCGTCACTTCGCAGGAACTTAGCACCTTCGACCGGCATCTCACGTCCTTGCCCTACGCATCAAGAAACTATTAGGAGTTAGCAATTATGCAACTTAACCCATCTGAAATCAGCGAGCTGATCAAGAGCCGGATCCAGGGCCTGGAAGGTTCGGCTGACGTTCGCAATCAAGGCACGGTGATCTCCGTCGCCGACGGTATCTGCCGCATCCATGGTCTGTCGGACGTGATGCAAGGCGAGATGCTGGAATTCCCTGGCAACACCTTCGGTCTGGCGATGAACCTCGAGCGCGACTCGGTCGGCGCCGTCATCCTGGGCTCGTACGAGCACATCTCCGAAGGCGACACCGTCAAGACCACCGGCCGCATCCTGGAAGTGCCGATCGGTCCGGAACTGCGTGGCCGCGTCGTCAACGCACTGGGCCAGCCGATCGACGGCAAGGGTCCGATCGACGCCAAGCTGACCGCCCCGATCGAAAAGATCGCACCGGGCGTTATCGCCCGTGAATCGGTGTCGCAGCCGATGCAGACTGGCATCAAGTCGATCGACGCGATGGTGCCGATCGGCCGTGGCCAGCGCGAGCTGATCATTGGCGACCGCCAGACCGGTAAATCGGCTGTCGCAGTCGACGCGATCATCAACCAGAAGGGCCAGAACGTCACCTGCGTGTACGTTGCAATCGGCCAGAAGGCATCGACCATCAAGAACATCGTGCGTTCGCTGGAACAGCACGGCGCGATGGAGTACACCATTGTTGTCGCGGCATCGGCGTCGGAATCGGCCGCCATGCAGTACATCTCGGCCTACTCGGGCTGCGCGATGGGCGAATACTTCCGCGACCGCGGCGAAGACGCGCTGATCGTCTATGATGACCTGTCGAAGCAGGCAGTTGCCTACCGCCAGATTTCGCTGCTGCTGCGCCGTCCGCCGGGCCGCGAAGCTTACCCGGGCGACGTGTTCTACCTGCACAGCCGTCTGCTCGAGCGCGCAGCACGCGTGAACGCCGACTACGTCGAGAAGTTCACCAACGGCGCCGTGACCGGCAAGACCGGCTCGCTGACCGCACTGCCGATCATCGAAACGCAAGCTGGCGACGTCTCGGCCTTCGTTCCGACCAACGTGATCTCGATTACCGACGGCCAGATCTTCCTGGAGACCTCGCTGTTCAACGCCGGTATCCGTCCTGCGATTAACGCCGGTATCTCGGTCTCGCGCGTCGGTGGCGCCGCCCAGACCAAGGTCATCAAGAACCTGTCCGGCGGTATCCGTACCGACCTGGCACAGTACCGTGAACTGGCTGCGTTCGCGCAGTTCGCATCGGACCTGGATGAATCGACCCGCAAGCAGCTGGACCGTGGTGCACGCGTGACCGAACTGCTGAAGCAGCCGCAGTTCTCGCCGCTGCCGGTGTCGCTGATGGCCGCTTCGCTGTTCGCCGTCAACAAGGGCTACCTGGACGACATCGAAGTCAAGCAAGTGCTGCCATTCGAGCACGGCCTGCACAACTTCCTGAAGGCGAGCCACGCTTCCCTGCTGTCGAAGATCGACGAAACCAAGCAACTGGACAAGGACGGCGAAGCTGCGCTGGCCGCCGCCATTGCTGATTTCAAGAAATCCGGCGCATTCTAATAAATGAGGAAGAATCCAGCATCGCATTGGCAACATGGCGATGCTGGTGACCGGAAGGAGTAAGGACTCATGGCAGTAGGCAAAGAGATACGTGGCAAGATCAAGAGCGTAGAGAATACGAAGAAGATCACCAAGGCGATGGAAATGGTCGCCGCATCGAAAATGCGCAAGGCGCAGGACCGGATGCGCGCCGCCCGTCCCTACAGTGAGAAAGTTCGTAACATCACGGCCAATCTTGCTGGCGCGAATCCGGAGTACACGCACGTCTTCATGGCGCAAGCCAAGAACGTGCAGGCAAAAGCTGTCGGCTTCATCGTCGTCACGACCGATAAAGGTCTGTGCGGCGGCATGAACACCAACATCCTGCGCCAGGTGACGCAGAAGTCGCGCGAACTGGAAGCGGCGGGCAACCGCATCGAGGCAGTTGCCATCGGCAACAAGGGCCTGGGCTTCCTGAACCGCATCGGCGCCAAGGTCGTCTCGCACGCAACGCAGATCGGCGATACGCCGCACCTGGAAAAGCTGATCGGCCCGATCAAGGTCATGCTCGACGCATACCAGGACGGCCAGCTGGACGCGGTTTACCTGTGCTACACCAAGTTCATCAACACGATGAAGCAGGAACCGGTCGTCGAGCAGCTGCTCCCGCTGCCGGCCAAGCACCTGGAACAGGAAAAGGGCGGCATCTCGTGGGATTACATCTACGAGCCGGAAGCGCAAGTCGTGATCGACGAGCTGCTGGTGCGCTATGTCGAGGCCCTGGTGTACCAGGCCGTCGCCGAGAACCTGGCGTCCGAGCAGTCGGCGCGCATGGTGGCGATGAAGGCGGCAAGCGACAACGCGGGTAACGTCATCGGCGAACTGAAGCTGGTCTACAACAAGACCCGCCAGGCAGCGATTACCAAAGAACTCTCCGAGATCGTCGCCGGCGCGGCAGCGGTCTAAATAAAGAATTTAACTATATCTGAAGGAACGAACATGGCTGATGGCAAAATCGTTCAGTGTATCGGCGCAGTGGTCGACGTGGAATTCCCGCGTAACGCCATGCCGAAGGTTTACGACGCACTGAAAATGGAAGGCTCCGAACTGACGCTGGAAGTGCAGCAGCAGCTGGGCGACGGTATCGTCCGTACCATTGCGCTGGGCAGCTCGGAAGGCCTGCGTCGCGGCATGACCATCCAGAACACCGGCAACCCGATCATGGTGCCGGTCGGCGTCGCGACCCTGGGTCGCATCATGGACGTGCTGGGCAACCCGATCGACGAGTGCGGTCCGGTCAGCCACGAGCGCATGGCCTCGATCCACCGCTCGGCTCCGGTGTACGACGAACTGTCGCCATCGACCGACCTGCTGGAAACCGGCATCAAGGTGATCGACCTGGTCTGCCCGTTCGCCAAGGGCGGTAAGGTCGGCCTGTTCGGCGGCGCCGGCGTCGGCAAGACCGTCAACATGATGGAACTGATCAACAACATCGCTAAAGCGCACTCGGGTCTGTCCGTGTTCGCCGGTGTCGGTGAGCGTACCCGTGAAGGTAACGACTTCTACCACGAAATGGCGGACGCCAAGGTCGTCGACCTGGAAAACCCGACCAACTCGAAAGTGGCGATGGTCTATGGCCAGATGAACGAACCGCCGGGCAACCGTCTGCGCGTCGCACTGACCGGCCTGACCATGGCGGAAGCCTTCCGTGACGAGGGCAAGGACGTTCTGTTCTTCGTCGACAACATCTACCGCTACACCCTGGCCGGTACCGAAGTGTCGGCACTGCTGGGCCGTATGCCGTCCGCGGTGGGCTACCAGCCGACCCTGGCCGAAGAAATGGGCCGCCTGCAAGAGCGTATTACCTCGACCAAGACCGGCTCGATCACCTCGATCCAGGCCGTGTACGTCCCTGCGGACGACTTGACCGACCCGTCGCCGGCAACCACCTTCGCCCACCTGGACTCGACCGTCGTTCTGTCGCGTGACATCGCTTCGCTGGGTATCTACCCGGCAGTCGACCCGCTGGACTCGACCTCGCGCCAGCTGGACCCGCTGGTCGTCGGCCAGGAACACTACGAGACCGCGCGCGCCGTGCAGGGCACCCTGCAGCGCTACAAGGAACTGCGCGACATCATCGCGATTCTGGGCATGGACGAACTGGCGCCGGAAGACAAGCTGACCGTGGCACGCGCACGTAAGATGCAGCGTTTCCTGTCGCAGCCTTTCCACGTCGCTGAAGTGTTCACCGGTTCCCCGGGCAAGTACGTTTCGCTGAAAGACACGATCAAGGGCTTCAAGATGATCGCGTCGGGCGAACTGGACCACCTGCCGGAACAGGCGTTCTACATGGTCGGCACCATCGAAGAAGCGATCGAAAAAGCCAAGAAACTGGCCGCTTAATCGGTTTCTTCAACCTGAAGGACACACATGGCAAACACTATTCACGTTGACGTGGTCTCGGCCGAAGAGCAGATCTTCTCGGGTGAGGCTGAATTCGTCGCGTTGCCGGGCGAAGCGGGCGAGCTGGGTATCTACCCGAAGCACACCCCGCTGATCACCCGGATTCGCCCTGGTGCCGTGCGCATCCAGACCGCCAATGGCGGCGAGGAGTTCGTTTTCGTCGCCGGCGGCATCCTCGAGGTGCAGCCGAACGGCGTGACCGTGCTGGCCGACACCGCGATCCGCGGTGGCGACCTGGACGAAGCGAAAGCCCAGGAAGCCAAGCGCCAGGCGGAAGAACTGATGCAGAACCAGGATTCGACGATCGACTACGCGAAAGCCCAAGCCGAACTGGCCGCGGCGATCGCGCAGCTGGCGGCGATCCAGAAGCTGCGTTCGAAGGGTCGTTGATCCTCCGGTAGCGGCATACAGAAAGGCAGAGCTTCGGCTCTGCCTTTTTTATTTCGTGTTCATCAAAAATGAAGGCAGCCTCGGCTGCCTTTTTTATTGTCTGAACAATACTGAACGATAGCCGATATTATCATTTTGAATACTTTTCTAGATAAGGCAGTGTTGTACCGTAACAAATTATGTATTGATCCGGAACAATATGATTTCTCTGCTGGAAGTTAATCCGTAGAATTCGCCCATAACGATAAGAAACAAGGCATCCATGTCCACGACACCCTCTTTGCCCGCGCTTGCCGACTTCTCGGTGCAGTGCGGCACCGCATTCGCCATCGCCGGCCTGAACGGCGTTGCGCTCGACCTGTTCGAGGCGCTTCCGCTCGATAGCCGGGCGCCGGACGAACGCCGCTTCTCGCTCATGTTCCAGGGCCCGGCACAGCCGGCGCTGGAGCAGGCCATCCATACGCTCGAGCATCCCGTCCTGGGCACGCTGGCCATTTTCCTGGTGCCGGTCGGCCGCGATGCCCGCGGCATGCAGTACCAGGCCATTTTCAACTGAGATTCGACGGGTCGGCGTCCAGGCCCGCGCACCTACACGAGGAATCGAGATGTCCGATTGCTACATCGGCGAAATCCGCATGGTTTCGTTTAACTATCCGCCCGCGGGCTGGGCCTTGTGCAATGGCCAGACCCTGCCGATCAATCAGAACCAGGCGCTGTATTCGCTGCTGGGCACGCGCTTCGGCGGCAACGGGGTGTCCACCTTCAACCTGCCGGACCTGCGCGGCCGCGTGCCGCTGCACATGGGCCCCGGCTTCCCGCTCGGCCAGATGGCCGGCGAGGAGGCGCACGCGCTGACCCAGGTCGAAATGCCCCAGCACGTCCACCAGGCCGTGGCCAGCACCGCCCTGGCGACATCGGCCTCGCCGGAGAAAGCCTTGCCAGGCAAAAAAGGCCGCCTCGGCCGCGACGTGTTCGCCGCGCCGGGCAACCTGACCACGCTGCATCCCGCCAGCGTCAGCACGGCCGGCGCAAGCCAGCCGCACCAGAACATGCAGCCTTTCCTGGCGCTGAACTTCGCGATCGCGCTGGTCGGCATTTATCCAACCCGAAACTGAAGCGGAGGCACCATGTCCGAACCTTATGTCGGTGAAATCCGCATGTTTGCGGGAAACTTTGCTCCCATGGACTGGGCCTTGTGCCAGGGCCAGCTGCTGTCCATCGCCGAGAACGAACTGCTGTACGCGGTGATCGGCAACACCTACGGTGGCGATGGCCAGACGACCTTCGCCTTGCCCGACCTGCGCGGGCGTGTGCCGCTGCATGCGGGCACGGGCAATGGCTTAAGTCCAAGGGCGCTGGGCGAGCAGGGCGGCGCCGAGAACGTCACCCTGACCACCAACCAGCTGGCCGCGCATACCCATTCGATGACGGCTTCGCGCGATCCGGGCAATAGCGCCTATACGGGCGCCAACGGCGTGCCCGCCAGCGTCACCGGCACGCCGGTGTACGGGCCGGTCGCTACCCCCGGGCCGATGATGGCCAATGTCGTCGGTGCGGCAGGGGGCTCGCAGCCGCACGACAACATGGCGCCTTACCTCTGCATCAACTTCATCATCGCGCTGTACGGCCTGTACCCGCAGCAAAACTAAGGACACTGCAATGAGCGATCCATTTCTGGCGGAAATCCGCATTTTCGCGACCGATTGGGCCCCGCAGGGCTGGGCTCAGTGCAATGGGCAATTGATGCCGGTGGTGCAAAACACCGCCCTGTTCTCCCTGCTCGGCACCATGTACGGCGGCGACGGCAAGACCAATTTCGCACTGCCCAACCTGCAGCGCCGTGTCCCGCTGCAGTCGGGGCTGGGACCCGGCCTGAGCTCGCATGTGGTGGGGGAGATGGGCGGCAGCGCGACCGTGACGCTGTTGCAGAACCAGATGCCGATGCACACCCACCAGCTGATGCATTCGGGCGGTACGGCGAGCGCGGCGACGCCGGACCCAAGCCTGGCCTTGGCCCGCACCGCGAGCGCGCAACTGTACACGACGACCGGCACGGCCACGCCGGCGACGCCCCAGGCGCTGGGGCCGGCCGGCGCCAGCACCCCGCACAACAACATGCAGCCCTACCTGGCGCTGAACTTCTGCATCGCGCTGCAGGGCATCTTCCCGCCGCGCTCATGATGAACGGGCTCCAGTTGCGTCCCATGCATGCTGGCGACGAGGCCTTCCTGCGCCGCCTGTATGCCGAAGTGCGCGCGCCCGAAATCGCGCTGACCGGCTGGGACGCCGTCACCGCCGAGGCCTTCCTGCGCATGCAGTTCGACGCCCAGCACCACCATTACCAGAAACATTATGCCGGTGCGCGTTTCGACATCGTCGAGCACGAGGGCGTGCCCGCCGGCCGCCTGTACGTGCTGCGCGGGGCGG
>DNCF01000114.1:27702-28439 GCA_003484545.1 Massilia sp.
GTACGTGCTGCGCGGGGCGGCCGAGATCCGCGTGATCGACATCGCGCTGCTGGCCCAATACCGCGGCCAGGGCATCGGCACCACGCTGCTGCGCTCCCTGCTCGACGAGGCACGCCGCGGCGCGCGCCGCGTCACCATCCATGTCGAGGAAAACAACCCGGCGCTCGCACTATACCTGCGCCTTGGCTTTACCCAGATCGAAACGCACGGCTTGTACCGGCTGATGGCGTGGCCCGCATCCGCTCCCGTCATGTCCCAGGAAACAGAATGAAACGACGACACCTTTTGAAGATCGCTGGCGGAACGCTGGCAGCGGCCGGTCTCGGCCTGAACATCGCCACCGCCGCCGCCAGCGAGGAGTTCGGCTGGAGCCGGGCGAACGCCAGCGCACTGGTCGGCCAGGCGTTCTGGCTGAACCACCCGGAATTCGGCGCGCTGGCGGTCACGCTGGTCTCGCTGCAGGAGGCGGTGCTGAAAAAGCCCGACCCGCGCCTCGATCAGTTCTCGCTGATCTTTCATGCGCCGCCGGCGCCGGCCATGGCCGAGGGCACCTATGACTTCGATCACCCGGCGCTGGGCCGCTTTGCGCTGCACCTGACCCCGGCCGGCGGCAATGGCGATCACGCCAGCTACCGGTCCGATTTCACCTTGCTGAACTGAACCTGCCAGCCGCGCCACGCGTCCGGCCACCGACACGACCAACCTATCTGGATCCCTCATGCATAAACATGCTTCCA
>DNCF01000003.1 GCA_003484545.1 Massilia sp.
CGTACTGTCTTCGACGCTGCGCCTGGCCCTGAAGCTTTTGTCATGCGCTTTTAATCTGGGTATCCCTTTTGGCGGCCGATGGGTGCGCGGCTTATGTCACCGCTTATGCCACTTTGACGCTGATCGGCGTGAGACCGGCGACCGAACCGATCATGGTCTGGCCGCGCACGACCGCGCCTACGCCTTCCGGCGTGCCGGTCATGATCAGGTCGCCCGGCTGCAGCTCGAACAGGGTCGACAGCTGGGCGATGGTCTCGTTCACGTTCCAGATCAGGTGGGTAATGTCGCTCTTCTGCACGGTCTTGCCGTCGACCGTCAGCTCGATGACGCCGGCGTTCAACGCGGCGCCGTTTTCCAGCGGGGTGATCGGTCCGATCGGCGCCGAATAGTCGAAGGCCTTGCCGATCTCCCAGGGGCGGCCCTGTTCGCGCATGCGCATCTGCAAATCGCGACGGGTCATGTCCAGGCCGACGGCGTAGCCGAAGATGTGATCCTGGGCGTTATCGGGGTCGATGTCGCGGCCGGCCTTGCCGATCGCGACCACCAGCTCGATCTCGTAATGATAGTTCTCGGTGCGCGGCGGGTAAGGAATCTCCACCGTGGCGCCGCTCGGTACCGGCACGATCGACTGGGCGTCGTTCGGCTTGCAGAAGAAGAAGGGCGGTTCGCGGTCCGGGTCGAAGCCCATTTCGCGTGCGTGGGCGGCATAGTTGCGGCCGACGCAGTAGACGCGGCGCACCGGGAAGGCGGCCTCGCTACCGTTGACGGGCAGGCCGACGGCGGCCGGGGGCGGGAACAGGAAGTTGTCGTGAAATTCAGCGCTCATGATGGTCTCTTTCGCTTGGATTTATTCGGGCAGGAATTCTTCGCGCAGCAGGCCCAGGGCCTCCAGCACCGGACGGTCGGAAAAGCTGAACAGCACCACGTCCTCGGGCGCCTCGAAGGACAGCGCGGCCCAGGACGGCACCACGAAGGTGTCGCGCGGGGCGAACGCGAAGCGCTTGCCGTCGATGACGGCGGTGCCGCTGCCTTCGACCACGCTGTAGACGGTGCCGTCGGTACTGCGGTGGTGCTTGCCGGAAAAGCCGGCCGGGAGCAGCTGCATGCAGGCGCCGATGGTCGGCATCGGGGCGCCGCCGGTCAGCGGGTTGATGTAGCGGAGCTTGACCCCGGTCCAGGGATCGATCTCCTGCTGGCGGCGCAGGGTGTCGAGCGCTTCGCGCGAGCGTGCGTAGGGATAGTTGAAGATCGGCGAGCTGGCGCGGGTATGCAGCTGGCGCACCGGCGCCATGTTGTAGCCGTAGGCCGCCAGGCTGCGGCCTTCCGGACGTGCCACCTGCTGGCTGGATTCCTCGCCGTTCTCGGCGAAGCCGCCGCTGAAGAAGCGGGTGGTCGGGATGTCCAGGCCGTCGAGCCAGACCACCGGTTCGGCCACGCCGTCGATGCCGGGGTTGCCGTGATCGTGCCAGGCCCAGGACGGCGTCAGGATGAAGTCGCCCGGGTGCATGGTGGTGCGCTCGCCGTCCACCGCCGTGTAGGCGCCCTTGCCGTCGACGATGAAGCGCAGCGCCGACTGGGTGTGGCGGTGCGCGGGCGCGACTTCGCCCGGCAGGATCAGCTGCAGGCCGGCGTACAGCGAATGGGTGATCGAGGAGCTGCCCGGCAGCGCCGGGTTTTCCAGGATCAGGACGCGGCGCACGGCTTCCTCGGCCGAGATCAGCTCGCCCGCGCGCCGCAGGTGCGGCACGATGTCCTGGTAGCGCCACAGGGCGGCGTCGTAGCCGGGCGTGGGCTGCTTCGGCACCAGTGCGTGCAGCGACTCCCACAGCGGGGTCAGGTGCAGGCCCTGCATGTCCTGGTAGAGGGCGCGGCGCGCGCCTTGCAGGTCGTTGTGCATCGTGTTCTCCTTTGTTTTCTCAGTCGAGCGCCAGGCAGTCGTCGGCGCTCCAGCCGTACAGCCATTGCAGGGCGTTGTAGAACCCTTCCTGGCCGCGGCCTTTCCACAGGTCGTTGCGCACCAGGCGCTCGACGCCGTGGGCGTGGTAGAGCCGGCCCATCTCGCGCGCCGACAGCACCACGCGCGCGGTGCGGGCGATGCGCGACTTCTGGTACAGGGCAAAGGCCGCTTCCATGTCGTAGTCGCAGTGGCGGATGGCTTCGCCGAGGGTCACCGCGTCCTCCAGCGCCATGCAGGCGCCCTGGGCCAGGTATTGCAGGGTCGGGTGGGCGGCGTCGCCCAGCAGCGTGATGCGGCCCTGGGTCCAGTTGTCGACCGGGTTGCGGTCGGCCGTGCTCCAGCGGCGCCAGCTCGAGGGGCAGTGCAGCAGCTTCCTCGGCAGCGGATCGATGCCGTTGAAGTAGGACAGCACTTCTTCCTTGCTGCCGTCGCGCACGTCCCAGACTTCCTGTTCGCGGCTGTGGAAGGTGACGACGAGGTTGTACTGGTCGCCGCTGCGCAACGGGTAATGCACCAGGTGGCAGTTGGGGCCGGCCCAGACGACCGGCGCGTTCCAGCGCAGTTCTTCGGGCATCTCGGCGGTGGGCACCACGGCGCGATAGACCACGTGGCCCGAGACGCGCACCTGGTCGCCGACGACGACTTCGCGTGCGACCGACTTGATGCCGTCGCAGCCGATCAGGTAGTCCGCCTGGAAGCGGCGGCCGTCGCGCGCCAGCACCGTGACGCCGCGCGCGTCCTGCTCGATGGCGTCGACGTGGCAGGAGGTGACCAGCTCGATCGCCGGGTTGCCGCGCACGTGTTCCAGGATGGCGGTGTGGATGTCGGCGCGGTGGATCACCGCGTAGGGGTTGCCGAAGCGCTGGCGGAAGGGTTCGCCCACTTCGAAGGCGCCGACCTCGCTGCGGTCGACCGCGTCCATCATCACCAGGCGTTCGGTGAACACGGCGCGGACCCGCACCGCCTCGCCCACGCCCAGCGCATCGAGCGCGGCAAAGGCGTTCGGCGCGAGCTGCAGGCCGGCGCCGATTTCGCCCAGGGTGTCGGACTGCTCCAGCACCGTCACCGACAGGCCCAGGCGCGAGAGCGCGAGCGCGGTGGCGATGCCGCCGATGCCGGCGCCGGCGACGATCACCGACGGTTTGCGTGCGCTGTTAGATGAATTCATGATGGTCTCCATACATCCGGTGAATGGCGTGTAGTCTGCCGAAATCCCCGTATGCAGGATACTGATCGTTGCCGATTGTTATAATCAGCTTTTTAAATAATGGTGGCAGCCATGAAGCGCTTCGATCTCGAACTGCTTCTCGTGTTCGACGAGATCTACAAGACCAGGAACGTGACGCGCGCGGCCGACAACCTCGGCCTGCCGCAGTCCACGGTCAGCCTCGGCCTCGGCAAGCTGCGCGAGCACTTCAACGACCGCCTGTTCAGCCGCACCGCGAAAGGCATGGAGCCGACCCCGCGCGCCGAGAACGCGATCGAGGACGTGCGCCGCGCGATCCAGGCGCTGCAGCATGCGCTGGCCGACCAGCCGGTGTTCGACCCGGCCGGCAGCACGCGCGAGTTCCGCATCTGCATGACCGACATCAGCGAGATCGTGCTGGTGCCGCGCCTCCTGAACTACCTGCGCGAGCACGGCCCGGGCATCCGGGTCGACATCTCGAAGATCTCGCCGGACAGCCCGGCCGAACTCGCCGACGGGCGGGTCGACCTGGCGGTGGGCTTCATGCCGCACCTGGAAGCGGGCTTCTACCAGCAGGTGCTGTTCGACCAGCACTTCGTGTGCCTGGTCTCGAGCCGCCATCCGCGCATCCAGGACAAGCTGAGCCTGGAGGCGCTGCAGCGCGAGGACCACGTGCTGGTGCGCTCCTCCGGCACCGGCCACGCCATCGTCGACAAGACCCTGGCGCGCGAAGGCGTCGAGCGGCGCGTGGTGCTGCAGCTGCCCAGCTTTCTCGGCGTGGCGCGCATCGTCGCCCAGACCGAGCTGCTGGCCATCGTCCCTTACCGCTACGGCGCGTCCATGAGCGGCAGCGAGGACATCCGCATGCTGCCGGTGCCGATCGACCTGCCCAGCTTCCAGGTCAAGCAGCACTGGCATGAGCGCTACCATGCGGATGCCTCGAACCGCTGGCTGCGCCAAGCGTTCGCCGACCTTTTCACCTGAAGGCCGGCGATGCGTTATGCTTGTGGCAAAGACAAGAAACCACAAGGGGACACCATGCAGTCGACCATCCTGAACCGCCGCGACATCGATTTCCTGCTCTACGAATGGCTGGACGTCGAAGCCTTGAGCACGCGCGAGCGGCACGCGGACCACAGCCGCGAGACCTTCGACGCGGCGATCGACACCGCCGCCCGCATCGCGACCGACCTGTTCGCCACGCATAACAAGAAGAGCGACAGCCAGGAGCCGCACTTCGACGGCGAACGCGTCACCATCATCCCCGAGGTGAAGACCGCGCTCGACGCCTTCTGCGCGGCCGGCTTCATGGCGGCGGCCCAGGACTACGAGTACGAGGGCATGCAGCTGCCCTACGTCGTGGACCGCGCGATCGCCGCCTGGTTCACGGCGGCCAACGTCGCCACTTCCGCCTACACCTTCCTCACCATGGGCAACGCCAATACCCTGCTGAAGACGGCGACGCCGCGCCAGGTCGAGCGCTTCGTGCGGCCGCAGCTGGCCGGCCGCTTTTTCGGCACCATGTGCCTGTCCGAGCCCCAGGCCGGCTCCAGCCTGTCCGACATCACGACCCGCGCCGAGCCGGACCCGGTCGACGGACCGGAGGGCGAGCGCCAGTACCGCCTGCGCGGCAACAAGATGTGGATCTCGGCCGGCGAACACGAACTGGCCGAGAACATCGTGCACCTTGTGCTGGCGAAGATCCCGGGCCCGGACGGCAAGCTGATCCCGGGCGTGAAGGGCATCTCGCTGTTCATCGTGCCGAAGTACCTGGTGAACGAGGACGGCAGCCTGGGCGAGCGCAACGACATCGCGCTGGCCGGCCTGAACCACAAGATGGGCAACCGCGGCACCACCAATTGCCTGCTCAATTTCGGGGAAGGGAAGTTCCAGCCGGGCGGGCGCACCGGCGCGGTCGGCTACCTGGTCGGCGAGCCGCACCGGGGCCTGGCCAACATGTTCCACATGATGAACGAGGCGCGCATCGGCGTCGGCCTGGGCGCCACCGTGCTCGGCGTGACCGGCTACCTGCACGCGCTGGACTATGCGCGCAACCGCCCGCAGGGCCGCCATCCGGCCGAGAAGGACCCCGCGAAACCCCAGGTGCCGATCATCGAGCACACCGACGTGCGCCGCATGCTGCTGGCGCAGAAGGCGTATGCGGAAGGCGCGCTGGCGCTGATCCTGTACTGCGCGCGCCTGGTCGACGAGCAGCGCACCGGGGAGACGGCCGATGCGCGCCTGAAGGCCGGCATGCTGCTCGAATTCCTGACGCCGATCGCCAAGTCCTGGCCCTCGCAGTGGTGCGTCGAGGCCAACAGCCTGGCGATCCAGGTCCACGGCGGCTATGGCTACACGCGCGAGTACAACGTCGAACAGTTCTACCGCGACAACCGCCTCAATCCCATCCACGAGGGCACGCACGGCATCCACGGCCTCGACCTGCTGGGCCGCAAGGTATCGATCCAGGACGGCGCGCTGTTCAAGGCCGTGGGCCAGGAGGTGGCAGCCACCATCGCCAGGGCCCGTGCGCGCGACGACGCGGGTTTCGGCGCCTGGGCCGGGCGCCTGGAAGCGCTGTGGGCACGCATCGGCGAGGTGACTGCCCGCCTGTACGGCGCAGGCGACATGAACAAGACCCTCGCCAACGCCAGCCTCTATCTGGAGGCGGTCGGCCACGTGGTGGTCGCCTGGACCTGGCTGGAACAGGCGCTGGTCGCCGCGCGGCGCCTGGACGACGTGGACGACGTGGACGATGATTTTTACCGCGGCAAGCTGCAGGCCTGCCGCTATTTCTTCAATTGGGAACTGAGCCGGGTCGACGCCCAGCTCGACCTGCTGGCGAGCATCGATACCACGACGCTCGACATGCGGGACGCCTGGTTCTAAGGATGTCGATGACGGACAGTGTTGACGCAACGGGCCAGACCACGCTCGACGACATCGCGGTCGGCGCGCGCCTGGTCGAGGCCCTGGTGCACCACGTGAAGAAGAACGGCGCGGCGCCGATCGCCTATCCCGCGCTGCTCGAACTGGGACGCTTCCTCGATCCCAAGGATGCGGCGATGGACCGCGCCGAGCCGCTGGGCATCGCGATGAAGCTGCGCTTCGTCGCCGCCTTCTGCGCGGCGCAGGCGGCGCCGAATCTGGCCTGCCTGGCGGTGCATCCGGTCAGCCTGCGCTCGGCCTTCGCTTGCGGCGGCGACGCCGGGGCCGAGGCCGAGCGGGGGGCGGTAGCCGACTTCG
>DNCF01000208.1:0-168 GCA_003484545.1 Massilia sp.
AACGTCAGCAACGTGCGCCTGAGCTACCTCGACAACGGCGACCGCTTCAACATCGCCAGCCACACCTTCACGCCGGCCCAGGACAAGGCCGACGGCCGCCTCGACCCGGCGCGGCCTTATTACCGCGAGCCGCTGTTCTCGGCCGACATCCTCGGCAACAGCACCGTG
>DNCF01000208.1:402-8096 GCA_003484545.1 Massilia sp.
TGATGGGCAAGCTGATCGACAGCGACCAGCCCGAGGCCATCGGCCTCACCCTCGACAGCCCGCACGGCGTGCAGCCGGACCTGGGCTTCGAGTTCAAGTTCTCGCGCACCGGCGAGAGCGTAGGTTACATGTCGGCGGCGACCGAAGCCTATTCGATCTACAACGTGCGGCTGGATATCCGGCCGATCGTGGTCACACGGCCGCTGTACCAGTACAAGTAGCCGGCGGGTCGATCCTGTTCGTGGACAGGATTACAATGCATGCCTTTCCCCCCCCTCGACAGGAAAACCGCATGCTCCGCTATCTTGCCGCCGCCCTGGCGCTCGCCACGGGCGCCGCCTTTGCCGCGCAACCGGCCACCGTCCGCCTCGACTACACCCACAGCGGCAACGCCCTGTCCGACCAGTACGCCATCGAGCGCGTGCTGGTCGAGCCGCTGCCCTGGCCGGGCGACATGGCGCGCAACCTGGACGACACCAACCGCGGCCAGAACCGGGTCGAGGTGGTCGACGCGAAGACCGGCGACCTGCTGTACTCGCGCGGGTTCTCGACCGTGTTCGGCGAATGGCGCACGACGGAGGAGGCGAACAAGCTCAGCCGCAGCTTCGGCGAATCGGTGCGCTTCCCGGATTTCGACCGTCCGGTACGCGTGCGCATTCTCAAGCGCGACGAGCGCAACGCCTTCTCGGTGGTGTGGAGCGTGGACGTCGACGCCAAGGCCCAGGACGTGGTGAAGCAGCAGATGCCGGCGCCGGCGAAACCGATTCCCATCCGCGTCAGCGGCCCTTCGCCGCAGAAGGTCGATCTGCTGATCCTGGGCGACGGCTACACGCAACAGGACATGCCAAAGTTCGAAGCCGATGCACGCCGCCTCTCGGCCCACCTGTTCACGGTGTCGCCGTTCAAGGAGCGCGCGAACGATTTCAACGTCTGGGCACTGGCCGTGCCGACCCGGGAGTCGGGCATCAGCCGTCCGTCCACCGGCGTGCACCACGCATCGAGCCTGGGCACGCGCTACGATATTTTTGGGAGCGAGCGTTATGTGCTGACGCTGGATAACCGCGCACTGCGCGACATCGCCCAGCACGCGCCCTACGAGTTCATCGAGATCCTGGTCAACAACGAGACCTATGGCGGTGGCGGCATCTTCGGCCAGTTCAGCACCGCGGCGGCGAGCAACGACTGGGCCGATTACCTGTTCGTGCACGAATTCGGCCACCATTTCGCCGGCCTGGCCGACGAGTACTACACCTCGCCGGTCGCTTACCAGGCCAGCGGCACGCGCATGGAACCCTGGGAGCCGAACGTGACCGCGCTCCGCGATCCAAAGACCATCAAATGGAAACAACATGTAACGGCGGGCACGCCGCTGCCGACGCCCTGGCCCAAGCAGGAGTACGAACAGGCCTCGCGCGCCTACCAGAAGAAACGCGCCGCGCTGCGTGCGCAGAACCGTCCGGAAAGCGACATGAATGCGCTGTTCCACGAAGACCTGGCCGCCACGCGCGCCCTGTTCGCGAAGCAGCCGCACCGCCATGCCATCGGGGCCTTCGAGGGCGCCAACTATGAGGCGACCGGCTACTACCGGCCGGCAATGCAGTGCATCATGTTCGACCGCAGCGAGCAATTCTGCCCGGTGTGCCAGGACGGGATCAGCGAGATCATCGACCTGTACGCGGGGCCGGCGTCCGGACCGGGAGGACGCTGAAACACCTTGTTTCAACTCAGCGGTAGTGTGTGTGATGGCGAACAGACCCATGCAGGGGCGGGGCCTATTCTGGAACCGTACTTAACAAAAACACAAACGCGGGCACAGACCCGCAACCCCACCATACAACCGAAAGGACACACCATGAACAAGCTGCTCGCTACCCTGATCGCCGGTCTGTTTGCCGCCGGCGCCTATGCCCAGACCGCCGTCACCCAGGCCAACACGCAAGCCGTGGTGAAAGCCGAAGCGAAGGCCGAAGCCGACATCGCCAAGGCCGAAGCGAAGGAAGCCAAGGCCGCGGCCAAGGCCGACGAAAAAGTCACCAAGGCCGTCGCCGACGCCCAGGAAAAGAAAGCCAAGGCCCACGCCAAGGCCGTGAAGGCGCACGCCGACGCGTCCGAAAAAGTGACCAAGGCCGATCCGGAAGACCGCGCCAAGGCAATCGCCAAGGCCGAGGAAAAAGTGTCGGAAGCGAACCTGAAGGCCGAGAAGAAAATGATCAAGGCCGATGAAAAATCGCTGAAGGTGCAGGTGGATGCTGCCGCCGACAAGGCGACCGCGGCCGCCAAGACCGAGCAGGTGCGCGCCGAGGCGATGGCCGACGTGCACAAGGCTGCGGCCGAGAAGTAACCGCACGTGCGTGTGCAAGGGATGCCGGCCGTGGTGCCGGCATTTTTTGTTGGTGAAGCGCTGTTGCGGCTTCGGATGGGTACGACCGCGTGGGTTCGAGAACCCATCCTACGGATCGTGGATGGCTTGATGCTTTTCGATTGCGGATAGGCCCTACAGCGTGGACTCGGGAGTCCACCCTACGAAAACCAAGGCTGTTGTAGGGTGGGTTCTTGAACCCACGCGGTGCGACGGCTCCGCAATCGAAACGCCATCAGCGGTCTCGCGCCCCTCGCACACCCAAAAACAACAAAGCCGGCATCCGCCGGCTTTGTTCACTTCACGCTACAACCAGGCGAGCTTACTCGCCCGTCGAGCGCATCGCCAGGTCGCTCGCCTTGAGCTTGGCCGACAGCGGCTTGCCCTTCTTGGCGCGCTTGCCGAAGTGCGGCTCCAGGCCCGAGGCGTACAGCTCGACCACGCGCGGCTTGGAGCCGGCCCAGGTGCCGATCACGTTCACGCCCTTCTGGCTGATCGGTTGCGCCGCCAGCAGCTTTTCCTTCGGCTCCAGGTCCATCAGCGTGACGCCGCGCCCGCCGTTGGTCAGCACCTTCATCTCGTCGATGCCGAACACCAGCACGCGGCCCTTCTCCGACAGGCAGGCCACGGCGCCGGCGTTGTCCGCGATCACGCGCGGCGGCAGCGGCACGGCGCCGTCATCGAGGGTGATGAAGGACTTGCCGCCCTTCAAGCGGCTGACCATGTCGCCGGCCTTGGTGATGAAGCCGAAGCCGTTCGTGGTCGACAGCAGCAGGCGGGTGTCGCCATTGCCCGCGAAGTAGTGCAGCAGGCGCACGCCGCCCGACAAATCGACCAGGGTCGTGATCGGCACGCCGTCGCCGCGCGCTCCGGGAAGCGCTGCCACCGGCACCGAATACACCTTGCCGTTGTCGCCGATGCCCAGCAGGGTGTCGACGGTGCGGCATTCGAAGGCATTGCCCAGCGAGTCGCCCGGTTTGAAGGTGAACTGGGCCGGATCGTGGCCGATGCCGGTACGCGCGCGCACCCAGCCCTTCTCGGAGATGATGACGGTCACCGGCTCGTCGACCACCTTCTGCTCGGCCACGGCCTTTTGCGCTTCCTCGATCAGGGTGCGGCGGGCGTCGCCGAACTGTTTCGCGTCGGCCTCGATCTCGCGGATGATGGTGCGCTTCATGGTCGAGGGATTGGCCAGGATGTCTTCCAGCTTTTCCTTTTCATTGCGCAGTTCGGCCAGCTCCTGCTGGATCTTGATCGCTTCCAGGCGCGCCAGCTGGCGCAGGCGGATCTCGAGGATGTCCTCGGCCTGGCGCTCGGACAGGCGGAAGCGCTCGATCAGGGCCGCCTTCGGCTCGTCCGAATTGCGGATGATGGCGATCACCTCGTCGATGTTCAGCAGGACGGTCTCGCGGCCTTCCAGGATATGGATGCGGTCGTTGACCTTGCCGAGCTTGAACTCGGTGCGGCGACGCACGGTGACGAAGCGATAGTCGATCCACTCCTGCAGGATCTCGACCAGGCCCTTCTGGCGCGGACGGCCGTCGCCGCCGATCATCACCAGGTTGATGGGGCTCGACGTCTCCAGCGAGGTATGCGCCAGCAGCAGCAGCATGAATTCGGTCTGGTCCTGGTTCTTCGACTTCGGCTCGAACACCAGGCGCACCGGCGCGTCGCGGCCGGATTCGTCGCGCATCGTGTCGAGCGCGCCGAGAATGGTCTGCTTCAGCGCCAGCTGCTCGGGCGTGAGGGTCTTCTTGCCCAGCTTGACCTTGGGGTTGGTCAGTTCCTCGATCTCCTGCTGCACGCGCGCCGCCGAGGTGCCCGGCGGCAGTTCGGTGACGACGGCTTGCCATTGGCCGCGCGCCAGTTCCTCGATCTTCCAGCGCGCGCGCACCTTCATCGAGCCGCGGCCGGTCGCGTACATGTCGGCGATCTGCGACGCCGGGGTGATGATCTGGCCGCCGCCCGGGAAGTCCGGACCCGGGACGATGGTCATCAGCTCGGCGTTCGAGATCTTCGGATTGCGGATCATGGCGACCGCGGCGTCGGCCACTTCGCGCAGGTTGTGCGACGGGATCTCGGTGGCGAGGCCCACGGCGATGCCGGAGGCGCCGTTCAGCAGCACCATTGGCAGGCGCGCCGGCAGCGAGCGCGGCTCGTCCGTGGTGCCGTCGTAGTTCGGCTGGAAGTCGACCGTGCCCATGTCGATCTCGTCGAGCAGCAGGCGCGAGATCGGGGTCAGGCGGGCTTCGGTATAACGCATCGCCGCGGCGCCGTCGCCGTCGCGCGAGCCGAAGTTGCCCTGGCCGTCGATCAGCGGATAGCGCAGCGAGAAGTCCTGGGCCATGCGCACCAGCGCGTCGTAGACCGACTGGTCGCCGTGCGGGTGGAGTTTACCGAGCACGTCGCCGACCACGGCCGCGCACTTGCGCGGCTTGGCGGTGGCGCCCAGGCCCAGTTCGTTCATCGCGTACAGGATGCGGCGCTGCACCGGCTTCTGGCCGTCCGAGACGTCGGGCAGGGCGCGGCCCTTGACCACCGAGACCGCATAGTCGAGGTAGGCGCGCTCGGCGAAGGTGGACAGGGTCAGCGTTTCGATATCGTCGGCCGGTTCGCTGGCTTGTTCAAAAAGGCTTGCTTGGGTAGACATAATTCAGTGTTCGATTTTTGTTGAGCGGGACGCGTGGCTCGGGGCGATTCGATTGTTCTGGCGGTGTAGCGGTGGTTCGAGAGCCCACCCTACGTAGGGTGGGCTCTTGAGCCCACGCGGTCTTTCGTGCCTCAAAACACCCCGAATGCCATCAAATATCCGCTTCCGTCTCGTTACCGTGTTCCTCGATCCAGGCACGGCGCGCGGCGGCTTCACCCTTGCCCATCAGCATGTTGAAGCGGGCCGAAGATTCGCCGTGGTCGAAGTCGCCCAGCGACACCGGCAGCAGGCGCCGCGTGTCCGGGTTCATCGTGGTTTCCCAGAGCTGCTCGGCGTTCATCTCGCCCAGGCCCTTGAAGCGGGAGATGCTCCAGGAGCCTTCCTTCAGGCCTTCCTTCTTGAGCTTGTCCTCGATCGCCAGCAGTTCGCCGTCGTCCAGGGCGTACAGCTTCTGCAGCGGCTTCTTGCCGCGCGCCGGCACGTCGACGCGGTACAGCGGCGGGCGCGCCACGCAGATGTGGCCGTGCTTGAACAGGGCAGGGAAGTGCTTGAAGAAGAGCGTGAGCAGCAGGACCTGGATGTGCGAGCCGTCGACGTCCGCGTCCGACAGGATGCAGATCTTGCCGTAGCGCAGGCCGGTGAGATCCGGCGAATCGCCGTGCGAGTGCGGATCGACGCCGATCGCCACCGAGATGTCGTGGATCTCGTTGTTCGCGAACAGGCGGTCGCGGTCGGTCTCCCAGGTGTTCAGGACCTTGCCGCGCAGCGGCAGGATGGCCTGGAATTCCTTGTCGCGGCCCATCTTTGCGGAACCGCCGGCCGAGTCGCCCTCGACCAGGAACAGTTCGTTGCGGGTGATGTCGGAGGATTCGCAGTCGGTGAGTTTGCCCGGCAGCACGGCCACGCCCGAGGATTTCTTCTTCTCGACCTTCTGCAGCGAACGCATGCGCGACTGCGCCTGCTTGATCACGAGGTCGGCCAGCTTCTTGCCGAATTCGACGTGCTGGTTCAGCCACAGTTCCAGCGGCGGCTTGGTGAAGGTCGAGACGAGCTTCACGGCGTCGCGCGAGTTCAGGCGTTCCTTGGTCTGGCCCTGGAACTGCGGGTCCAGCACCTTTGCCGACAGCACGAACGAGACGCGCGCGAACACGTCTTCCGGCAGCAGTTTCACGCCTTTCGGCAGCAGGCCGTGCAGTTCGACGAAGCTTTTCACGGCGCCGAACAGGCCGTCGCGCAGGCCGGACTCGTGGGTGCCGCCGCTGGGCGTGGGGATCAGGTTGACGTAGGACTCGCGCACGATCGCGCCTTCCTCGGTCCAGGCCACGACCCAGGCCGCGCCTTCGCCCTCGGCGAAGCCTTCGTCGCCCGCCGCGGCGTACTGCGCGCCCTCGAACAGCGGGATCACGGTTTCGCCGTTCGAGCTCGAGGCCAGCGCCTCGGTCAGGTAGCCGCGCAGGCCTTCGTCGTAGCGCCAGGTCTGGACGTCGCCGGTCTTGGCGTTGGTGAGGGTGACGGTCACGCCCGGCAGCAGCACGGCCTTCGAGCGCAGCAGGCGCTGCAGTTCCGTCATCGGGATGTTCGGCGAATCGAAGTATTTGCCGTCCGGCCAGGCGGTGACGCGGGTGCCGTTCTTCTTGCCGCCGCGCTCGAACGGTGCGGAGGACAGTGGCTCGATGACGTCGCCGTCGGCGAACACCAGGTTGTGGACGCCGTTGCCGTCCTCGGTCTTGCGCCAGACGGTGATTTCCAGGCGCTTCGACAGCGCATTGGTGACGGAAACGCCGACACCGTGCAGGCCGCCCGAGAAGGCGTAGGCGCCGCCCGAACCCTTGTCGAACTTGCCGCCAGCGTGCAGGCGGGTGAAGACGATCTCGACGGTGGAGACGCCTTCCTCGGGGTGCATGCCGACCGGGATGCCGCGGCCGTCGTCCTCGACGGTGATCGAACCGTCGGTATTGATCGTCACGCCGATGTTCTTGCAGTGGCCGCCCAGCGCCTCGTCGGAGGCGTTGTCGATCACTTCCTGGATGATGTGCAGCGGATTTTCCGTGCGGGTGTACATGCCCGGACGCTGCTTCACGGGTTCGAGTCCTTTCAGGACCCGGATGGATGATTCGCTGTAATCGGTTGCGGGTTTCTTAGTGGCCATGCTGATCAGTGTTTTTTTCGAATGCCTGCGCATTCTATCTTGTCGGAAGGAAAAAGCAGGGATGGCGTGACGGATTGTTCTTGTCAACGCTACGGAACGTGACTAGATTGATACGCAAGCTTGCTACGTCAGGGCGGCCCTGGAAACCGTCAATCGGACGGCATCGACCAAGAATAATACTGTACATGTGTACAGTATCTAATGCAAGGCCGATGCACCGCGTAGCACCATGCACAACAGTGGGGAGCCCCGGGAGCGGCACCTGCCGGGACGGTCATCATGCAGGTACAAAAAATTCCGATTGCCGTACGCCTGCTCGGATTCGAAGGCGGCGAAGCCGCGCGCATCGCGGCGCTGCTAAGCGAAGCACCGCGTGCGGGGCCGGCCTATGTCTGCCTGCATGAAGACAGCCTGCAGGAGCCCGACCTCTACCTGGTCGACGGCGACAACCCGGCCGCGCTGCTGCGCCTGGGCAGCATGCGCAGCCTGCCGCTGGCATTGCAGGTGGGCGGTGGCGACCACGGGCTGGCGCGGCT
>DNCF01000206.1 GCA_003484545.1 Massilia sp.
CCGATCTTTCGGACGCATGTACGGCGACGCCGCCGTGAGCGCGGGGCCGCCGGCCATGGTGCCGATCGCGCCGCCGACGAAGGCGGCGGCCACCAGTGTCAGTACCGCCCAGCTCAGGAGTCCGTGCGCGGTGTCGCGGAAATAGCCTTCGTCGGCGTGAGTGCCGATCCATTTCGCGCGCAGGCGCCCGGCCAGGAAACCGCCGAGCGCGGCGGCGGCAAGCTGGGTGAACGAGAGCCAGGCAATGGCGGACACGCCGACGGCAATGCCGCCCGGGTCCCCCCACGGAACGGGCGCGGCAAGGCCCAGCCCCGCGCCGAGCAGGCAGAAGACGAGGAACAATGCGGCGGCGCTGGTCGCGCCTGCAAAGACCGCGCCCCAGGATACGTCGGAGCGCGATGCTTCAGGCGCAAAGTGATGGGCAACCTCAGGGGCAGCCTCAGGGGCAACCTCAGGGACAAGCGCGGGGCCAGCCTCAGGGGCGCCACCGGGAAGCTCCACGCTCGGCGTGCCGGAAGCGCCGGCAGGGGCGCGCGTCGCCCCGCTCGCCGAATGAGCTTGCATGGCTAATTCCGGATGAATTCGTGTAATGAAATACCGCATCCCGGCCGAACAGGAGCTCGGCCGGGATGTCAGTCAGGCAGGCGCCGGATCAGTAGTCGCGGCGGTTGCTGCCCAGCAGCTTGGCCAGGATGTAGCCTGCGCCCAGTGCGATGGCGACGGCGGTGCCCGGCTTGTTGCGGATGTACTCGCGGCCGGAGTCAGCCAGTTGCTGGTAGGTATCGTTCATTTGCACCTTGCGGTTGCCGAAGCTTTCCGAGGCGCTGCTCAGCATGCCGCTCAGCTTGTCGACGCCGGCGTGGGCGCTGCTGACGACACGGTCGACCATCGGCTGGGCTGCCTCGGCGGCCTTGTCGATCGACTTGTGCATTTCTTCCGGCTTCATCGACGCCATCATGCCGGAATCCTTCGACGACGAATCGCTGCTTGAACCCATGCTGCTCGAGCCGCTCGAACCACCCATGGCGCCCGAGGAGCTGCCCGAACCCGAGGTCGACGAGCTGCCCATGGCGCCCGAGGAACCCGAACCCGAGGTGGACGAGCTGCCCATCGCGCCCGAGGTGGACGAACCCGAACCGGTGGACGAACCCATGCCGCTCGACGACGAACCCATGCTGCCCGAGGAACCGGCCGCGCTGCTGGCGTTGCTGGTGCCGCCGACGGCGCCGGTGCTGGTGCTCGTTGCCGGGCTGGCGCTCGACGACGAGGTGCCGCTCAGGCTGCCCGACGAAGAGCCGGTGCTGCCCGACGAGCCCGAAGCGCCCTTCTGGCTGCTGGAACCGATTTGCTGATCCTTGCCCAGGCTCGATTGCTGGTCCTTGCCCATGCTGCTGCCGTTGCCTTGACGGCCGGCGTCAACGCCTTTTCCCTCGCTCGACTTTTGATTATCCATGACTTTGTCCTCTTAAAGATTAAGACCAACGCGGAGTAGACCGATACTCGACCATCACCACATTCTTCCTCGATTCCGCTCGAAACAAAACGCAGGTGCGAGAATGAACTGCGCTACATCAATGGATCATTCGGATTTTGCCTTCGGTCAAGGATTCGTATCAATGACCTCCGGAGAACTCAAAAGTTCCGTTCATAGCACGTCACTTTCGCATCCCGTCTGCAAGCGTACGCCGATCCGGCGTACTGCACGATTGCGGCCGTCGGGAAAACCGCGTCGCGATACAAAAAATATAACGGATGGGAGGTCGGGACAGTGCGCTGACTAACAGAGCCGTAGGATCGGGGCGAATTTATCGAAAATGGCCGACGATACGGGGACAAACGGCGCCGTGCCGGCGCGCGGTGCCCACGCGCGTGTTCCGATTGCCCTGGCTACCCGCCGCGGTTATCTTAGAACTCCGCGCCGGCGCTTCGGTGCCCGGACACGCCGCGCGGCGGGAGCCTGGCATGAACAACGTGAAGTCGCTGCTGCTGGCACTGGCAATCTCGGTTGTCGCCATCGGCGCGCCCATCGCCGTCGCCATCAGGGAAGCGCACGAGCAGAGCTATCGCATCGAGTCCATGCGCGCCCTCTCCTATGCCCGCGACGTCATCAATCGTACCGACGAAACGACGCTGCAGGTCATGTCCGCCGCCGATACGCTGCGCAAATCCGGCGCCCCCGCCTGCTCGCCCGCATCCGTCGACCTCATGCGCCGCTTCGACCTGACGTCGAGCTATATCCAGGCGGTCGGTCATGTGGAGGGCGACAAGCTCGTCTGCTCGTCGATGGGCAATACCCGGCCCATACCGCTGGGACCGGCATTGGCGCATACCGTCAACGGCGCCACCATCCGCGAGGCCACGGATCTCCCCGGCGGGCAACTGGGCAAGCTGATCGTGCTTCAGTTCGGCGACCTCGCGGCCGTCATCCACCGCGACTTGCCGATCGACACCAGGACCAACGAACCCGACGTCGCCCTGGCCGTGATACAACAAGGGAGCAGGACGCCGATCGCCGCGCGCGGCTTCATCGATCGACGCTGGGTCGACCGGCTCGCCGGCCAGCACGAGACCGGTTTCGTCGACCAGGGTTACGTGGTCGCGGTCGCGCGATCGAATCGCTTCCAGTCGGCCGCCGTCGCGGCCATCCCGATCACCTACCTCAACAGCCGCAGTACCGACCTGGTGTGGCGCCTGATCCCCGCCGGCCTGCTGGCCGGGCTCCTGGCGACCGCCGCGATCCTGTATCTGGCGCGGCAACAACTATCGCTGGTCGGCGCACTGCGCAATGCCCTCAGGTCGAACGAGCTGTTCATGGTGTACCAGCCGGTCATCGACATGCGAACCGGGGCCTGGGTGGGCGCGGAAGCCCTGGTGCGCTGGCGCCGCGCGACGGGAGAGCTGATCAGGCCGGATTTCTTCATTCCGATCGCGGAAAAGAATGGCCTGATCAACAAACTGTCGCAGCGAGTGCTGGAGCTCATCCTGCACGACACGACCCGTTTCCTGCATTCCCACCCGCACTTCCACATCGCCATCAACCTGAGCGCGTCGGACTTCAATTCGCCCCACCTGGCCGAGAAAATCCTGGCCTCGCTGGAAGCGAGCGGGCTGCGCCCGGTCAATCTCATCGTCGAGATTACCGAACGCGGCCTGCTGGACGTGCATCGCGCGCGCGAGATCACGCAGCGGCTGCAGAAGTGGGGCATCGAGATCGCCATCGACGATTTCGGCACCGGCTATTCCAGCCTGTCCTATCTCGAATCCCTGCACCTGGACTTCCTGAAGATCGACCGTTCCTTCATCGAGTCGATCGGCAGCGGCGCCCCGATCAGCCTGGTGGTGCCCCACATCATCGAGATCGCGCACACCCTATCGATGAAGATCATTGCGGAAGGCGTGGAAAACGAGGCGCAGCACGCCTACCTGGTCAGCCGCGGCGTGCAGTTCGCGCAAGGCATGCTGTTCGCGAAACCGATGACCTGCGAAGACATGGTGGCCGCGATTCGCGCCAGGGAAGCATACCGCCCGGCCCGCTCTGAACACGGCTGAGCGTATTGCGTGCGCGAGCGGAAAGCAGATAAAGCAGAAACAGAAACAAAAACAAAAAGCCCAGCTTTGCAGCTGGGCTTTTTATTGAATACGCTGGAACTGCTGAATTCTTTTGGTGCCGCTGACCGGAATCGAACTGGTGACCTTCGCATTACGAATGCGCTGCTCTACCGACTGAGCTACAGCGGCTCTACGCCAGGCAATCCCGACGAAGAGCCGTATTCTAGCAACAACGTGCGAAACGTGCTAGTCCGACTCGGCAATTTCGCACGGGATTTGCCAAAAAATTACTGATCAGCGTGATAACGGGTCACCAGCTCGACTTCCTCCTTCGAGCCGAGGAAGACCGGCACGCGCTGGTGCAGCTTGGTCGGCGCGATGTCCATGATGCGCTGACGGCCATCGGTGGCGGCGCCGCCGGCCTGCTCGACGATCATCGCCATCGGATTCGCCTCGTACATCAGGCGCAGCTTGCCTGGCTGGGACGGGTCGCGCATGTCGGCCGGGTACATGAAGATGCCGCCGCGGTTCAGGATGCGGTGCACGTCGGCCACCATCGAGGCGATCCAGCGCATGTTGAAATCCTTGCCGCGCGCACCGGTCTTGCCGGCCAGCATTTCATCGACGTAGCGCTGCACGGGCGCATGCCAGTGGCGCTTGTTCGACATGTTGATCGCGAATTCCTTGGTGCTTTCCGGGATGCGCATGTTGCTATCGGTAAGCACCCAGGAACCCATCTCGCGGTCCAGGGTGAAGCAGTGCACGCCATTGCCGGTGGTCAGCACCAGCATGGTCTGCGGGCCATACACCGCGTAGCCGGCCGCGACCTGGGCCGCGCCCGGCTGCAGGAAAGCGGCCTCGGTCGGTTCGCCCATGCCTTCCGGCGCCTTCAGCACCGAGAAGATGGTACCGATCGAGACGTTGACGTCGATGTTCGAGGAGCCGTCGAGCGGATCGAACAGCAGCAGGTATTCGCCCTTCGGGTAGCGGTTCGGGATCGGGTGGATGGTTTCCATCTCTTCCGACGCCATGGCCGCCAGGTGGCCGCCCCACTCGTTCGCCTCGAGCAGCATTTCGTTCGAGATCACGTCGAGCTTCTTCTGCACTTCGCCCTGGATGTTCTCGGTGTCGGCGGTGCCGAGCACTTCGCCCAGCGCGCCCTTGCTGACCGAGTAGCTGATCCGCTTGCAGGCGCGGGCCACGACCTCGATCAGGAGGCGCAGCTCGGCCGGGATGGTGTTGTGGAGGCGCTGCTCCTCCACCAGGTATTGCGTGAGACTGACGCGTTTCATGACTTCCTTTACTTGGGATTGAATTCTTTTAGAGCGATCAGTTGGCCAGGGCCTTGCCGACCACTTCGCGCACGTCGTTCGACAGGCGCTGCTGGCCGGCCACCTGCTGCAGGGCCTTCTTCATGTGCTCCTGCAGCTCGGGGGTGTAGCGGCGCCAGCGGTCCATCGCGCGCGCCAGGCGGCTGGCCACCTGCGGGTTCAGGGCGTCGAGCGCGATCACCTGTTCGGCCCAGAAGGCGTAGCCGCTGCCGTCCGGCGCGTGGAACTGCACCGGATTGGTCGCGCAGAAGCTCGAGACCAGGCTGCGCGCGCGGTTCGGGTTGCGCAGGTTGAAGGCCGGGTGGCGCATCAGTTCGCGCACGCCGGCCACGTCGGTGGTGGCGCTGGAAGCCTGCATCGCGAACCACTTGTCGACCACCAGGGCCTCGTCCTCGAACTCGTCGTAGAAGCGCTGCAGGGCCTGGTCGACGCTCGGGGCGCGGGCGTGCAGCAGGGCGCTCAGGGCGGCGACGCGGTCGGTCATGTTGCCGGCCTTGTCGAACTGTTCCTGGGCCAGGCGCAGGCCCTCCTCGTCCTGGGCCGCGGTGAGATACGCCAGGCACAGGTTCTTCAGGGCGCGCTTGCCGATCGAGAGCGCGTCCGGGCTGTACTCGCCCGGGGTCTGGTTGGCGTGGTATTGCGCCAGCAATTCCTCGCGCAGGCGGGTGCCGATGTTGGCGCGCACGAACTGGCGCGCCAGGTGGATCGACAGCGGGTTCACCACCTCGATCTGTTCGGCCACCATGGTTTCCGACGGCAGCAGCAGGCATTGCTCGCGGAAGGCAGGATCAAGGCTGTCGTCGCCCAGCATCTTGCCCATGGCCAGCAGGAAGGTGTCGTCCAGCAGCAGCGGTGCGCCGACGCCGACTTCGCCCGTCAGCTTCAGCAGGCGGCCCATCGCCAGGCGCTGGCCGGCTTCCCAGCGGTTCACCGGATCGCTGTCGTGGCTGAACAGGTGCAGCAGGTCGGCGTCGCCGTAGTTGAAGTCGAGGACGACCGGGGCCGAGAAGTCGCGCAGGATCGAGGGCGTCGGCTGCTCCTGCACGTTCTCGAAGACGAAGCTTTGTTCGGCTTGGGTCAGCTCGAGCACGGCGGTGGTGCCGCGTTCCTGGCCATCGATGACGAGCGGCATGTCGCGTCCGTCCGCGCCCAGCAGGCCCACGGCCACCGGGATGTGGAAGGGGAACTTGCTGGTCTGGCCGGGCGTGGGCGGGCAGGACTGGAACAGGGTCAGCGTATAGGTTTTCGCAAGCTCGTCGTAGCGGGTCTCGGCGCGCACCACCGGGGTGCCGGCCTGGCTGTACCAGTGCTCGAACTGGCTCAGGTCGCGGCCGTTCGCATCAGCCATGGCGCGACGGAAATCGTCGCAGGTCACGGCCTGTTCGTCGTGGCGCTCGAAATACAGGTCCATGCCCTTGCGGAAGCCTTCGCGGCCCAGCAGGGTCTGGTACATGCGCACCACTTCGGCGCCCTTCTCGTACACCGTGACGGTGTAGAAATTGTTGATCTCGACGAAGGAATCCGGGCGCACCGGGTGGGCCATCGGACCGGCGTCTTCCGGGAACTGGGCCTGGCGCAGGGTGCGCACCTGGTCGATGCGGCCGACGGCGCGGCCGGTCTCGGTGCCGACCATGTCGGCCGAGAATTCCTGGTCGCGGAATACCGTCAGGCCTTCCTTCAGCGACAGCTGGAACCAGTCGCGGCAAGTGACGCGGTTGCCGGTCCAGTTGTGGAAGTATTCGTGGCCGACCACCGCTTCGATGCCCTGGAAGTCGATGTCGGTCGCGACGCGCGGATTGGCCAGCACGAACTTCGTGTTGAAGATGTTCAGGCCCTTGTTCTCCATCGCGCCCATGTTGAAGTCGCTGACGGCGACGATCATGAAGCGGTCGAGGTCCAGTTCCAGGCCCCAGCGCTCCTCGTCCCAGCGGATGCTGTTCTTGAGCGACTGCATGGCGTAGTCGGTCTTGTCGAGGTTGCCCTCCTCGACCCAGACTTGCAGCAAGACGTCGCGGCCGTCGGCCAGCCGGAATGTCTCTTCCTGGCACACCAGGCGCGCGGCGACCAGGGCGAACAGGTAGGAGGGCTTCTTGAACGGGTCTTCCCACTTGGCGTAGTGGCGGCCATCGCCAAGATCGCCCTCTTCGACCAGGTTGCCGTTCGACAGCAGCACCGGATACTTTTCCTTGTCGGCGCGCAGCATGACCGTGTACTTGGCCATCACGTCCGGACGGTCCGGGAAATAGGTGATGGCGCGGAAGCCTTCGGCCTCGCACTGGGTGTAGAAACTGCCGTTCGAGGTGTACAGGCCGTTCAGGGTGGTGTTCAGCTCGGGGGCGCAAATCGTCTCGATCTCGAGCGTCGCCTCCTCGGGCGCGTTCGGGATGGTCAAGAGGCTGCCCTCGATCCGGTAGTCGTTCTCGCCGAGCGTCTTGCCGTTCATGCGCAGCGCCACCAGTTCCAGGTTTTCCCCGTACAGCTCGATTTCGCGCTGGGCGCTGTCGGGATTGCGGCGCATCGTCAGGCGGTTGGCGACGATGGTACGGGCGGGATCGAGGTCGAAACCGAGCTCGACAGTGTCAACGAGGTAGCTGGGCGGAGTGTAGTCTTTCCGGTAGATCGTCTGGGGCGTATCGGTGCGCATGGGATTGTTCCGAAAAATACAGTCGAAGAAGAAGGTCTTATTCTACCAACAAGGTTTGCCCGGAGGCGCGCCCCGATTCTTCCCGTCCCATGTATCGCCATGTGCCATGAGTAACCAGGTGTAAATTTATCTGCGAAAATGCGGGTAGAGGCGCAATCTGAGCATCGGGATAGACCGTCAAAATTTTGGAGAGAACAACATGAAACGCTTGATCATGATGACGGCGGCGGCGGCGATGGCCCTGCTGCTGGGCGGGTGCGCGACGACCATCCGCAGCAACGTCACCACCTTCCACCAGTGGCCGGCGCAGATCGAGGACAAGAGCTATGTCTTCGAGGCGCCGCCGGCGATGGACAACACGCTGGAATACCAGAGCTACCAGAACCTGGTGCGCGGACAACTGGCGCACCTGGGCTTCCGCGAGGCGCCCGCCGGCCCGGCGGCCCTGAAGGTGGCAATGCGCTTCACCACGACCGAGGTGCCGGTGCGCGTGGTCGAACCGGTGCCGCCGCTGTACAACGGCTTTGGCTACCGCTACGGTCCGCGCTTCGGCCCGCGCGGGCGCTGGGCCGGCTGGTATCACCCGTTCTACGATCCGTTCTGGAGCCCCTTCCCCGCCTATGAGGTGTCGATCCAGAACCAGTACCGCCGCGAGCTGCAGGTCTCGATCAAGGACGCCAGCGACAAGCGCCTGTTCGACGTCACCGTGCACAACATGAGCCGCGAACTGTCGACTCCGAGCGTGATGCCGGCACTGGTGCAGAGTGCCTTTGCGGACTTCCCGGGGCCGAACGGCGGCGTGCGGCGCGTGGAGTTGAAGCAGCAGAATGGTTGAGATAGCGTGACCGGGATGACCGGTGACGGAAACGAAGAGCCGGGGCCTGCCCCGGCTTTTTTGTTGACCCGTCTCGTAGGGTGGCCGCACCTCAGGAGAAATACGCCTCCGAGGCGAAGGTGATCACGATCACCAGCAGCACCGCCGCCACCAGCACCAGCAGCAGGCGCCCGAACTTCGGCGGGCCGGCTTCGGGTTCCTGCGGCTCGCGGTCGTCGGAAAATTCCCTCATGGCAGCAGGATGGTCGAGCCGGTGGTGCGGCGCGACTCGAGGGCGATGTGGGCCTGGGCCGCGTCGGCCAGCGGGAAGCGCTGGTTGATGCCGATCTTGATTTTGCCGCTGCCCACCATCTGGAACAGGTCGGCCGCCATCGCTTCCAGTTCCGGACGGGTGGCCGCGTAGGCGCCGAGCGAGGGCCGGGTGATGTAGAGCGAACCGCGCGAAGCCAGTTCATTCAGCGAGAACGGCGGCACCGCGCCCGAGGAATTGCCGAAGCTGACCATCAGGCCGCGCGGCTGCAGGCAGTCGAGCGAGCGGATGAAGGTGTCCTTGCCGACCGAATCGTAGACCACCGGCACCTTGGCGCCGCCCGTGATCTCCAGCACACGGGCCACGATGTCTTCCTCGTTGTAGTTGATGACGTGCGCGGCGCCGTGCGCCAGGGCGAGTTCTCCCTTCTCTTTCGAGCCGACCGTACCGATCAGGTTCACGCCCAGCGCGCGCGCCCATTGGCAGGCGATCAGGCCCACGCCGCCGGCCGCCGCATGGAACAGGATGGTCTGGCCCTGCTGCAATTTATACGTACCGTTGAACAGGTATTGCACCGTCAGGCCCTGCAGCATCATGGCGGCGGCGGTCTCGAAATCGATCGTGTCGGGCAGTTTCACCAGGATGTCGGCCGGCATGACGCGCAACGCGCTGTAGGCGCCGTTCGGACGGCCGGCATAGGCCACGCGGTCGCCTGGCTGCACGTGGGTGACGCCCTCGCCCACCGCCTCCACCACGCCGGCGCCTTCCTGGCCCAGGCCCGAGGGCAGCGGCATCGGGTACAAGCCGGTGCGGAAGTAGACGTCGATGAAGTTCAGGCCGATCGCATGCTGGCGCACGCGCGCCTCGCCCGGGCCCGGTTCGCCGACCTCGACGTCGACGTATTCGAGCACCTCCGGTCCGCCGGTCCGGGTCAATCGGATTGCCTTGGCCATCATTGGGTCTTCTCCTTGTCGTTGGCATGCATGAGTTGGGTCAGCACCAGGCGCGCCGTCGAGACGTTGGTCGCGCAGGCGACGTCGTGCACGTCGCAGGCGCGCACCAGGGCGTTGATGTCCGGTTCGTGCGGCTGCGGCGTCATCGGGTCGCGCAGGAAAATCACGCAGTCGATCTCCCCCGTCACCAGCTGGGCGCCGATCTGGAGGTCGCCGCCGAACGGTCCCGAATGCTTGCACTCGACCTCCAGCCCGAGTTCGTTGATCAGGCGTCCGCCCGTGGTGCCGGTGGCCGACAGCGTGCAGCCGGCCAGGAACTCCCGGTACTCGGCGGCGAGCGTGATCATGTCGTCCTTCTTCTTGTCGTGCGCGATGAGCGCGATGCGTGGCTTCATTCGTCGTCTCTTTCCTATTTTTTCAGGGACAGCATGTAGATACCCGCCAGGACGAGGCCGGTGCCAAGCAGCTGCACCGCGGTGACCGGCTCGCCCAGCACCAGGGCGCCGAGGAAGAGCGTGGACACCGGGCCGATCATGCCGGCCTGCGAAGCGGTGGCGGCGCCGATGCGCTGCACCGCGGCCATCGTCATGAACACCGGGAAGATAGTACAGAAAAGTCCATTCACGAGCGAGAGCCCGTACACCGGCAGCGGCTGCACCAGCAGCGAGGCCGGGCGCAGCAGGAAGAACTGGGCGATGCAGGCGACGCTCGACACGCACATCGCATACGCCACCAGGCGCAGCGAGCCGATGCGGCGCACCATCTCGCCCGAGCCGAGCAGGTAGAAGGCGTAGGTCAGTGCGGAGGCAAGCACGAACAGGGCGCCGACCACTTTGCTGCCGGCGCCGCCCGCCAGGTCGTGCACGAACACCAGCACGATGCCGCAATAGGACAGCGCCAGCGCGCCCCACTCGATGGCGGCGATGCGGCGCTTGAAGACCACGGCGGTGATCGCCAGCACGAAGGTCGGGGTCAGGAACAGGATCAGGCGCTCGAGCCCGACCGAGATGTACTGCAGGCCCAGGAAGTCGAGGTAGCTCGACAGGTAGTAGCCGACCAGCCCCAGCCCGATGATACGCCAGCGGTCGGGCCAGCTCAGGGGCGCTTCGGTGCGCATCTTCCAGAGCGCCACGCCGGCGAACACCGGAAGCGAGAACAGCATTCTGAAGGCGATCAAAGTAACCGCATCGATGTGGTAGCGATACAGCAGTTTGGCGACCACGGCCTTCGTGGAAAACAAAACGGCGCCGCCGATGGCGATGGCGAGGCCGGCAACGAGGCCGGCCCGTGGTATGGAAGCTGCGGATGTGCTTGTCGAGTCCTGGGTCATTCGTCGATTGTACGGCGAAGCATCGAATCAAGCTCGGCAGCACCCGGAACGTAAGCCCATGCGCCAAGTCAAAGCTCCACAGTCACTACTCATGAGGAACAACAATGCCGAACTGGAGCTTGATACGGCCGCCGCCCCCATCGCGCGGGCGGCCCCTCGCCGCGCCCGCCCGCAGAGTTTGTGAAAAAACCGCCAGGGCAAGGCGCATTGTCGAAGACAGTACTCTCGTACGGCGAGACGATGCAAC
>DNCF01000411.1 GCA_003484545.1 Massilia sp.
CGACTATCGCCTGAAGAGCACTTCGCCGGCCGTCAACAAGGGCAGTGCGACCTCGGCTCCGAAGGTCGACTTCGCCGGCGTGGCGCGTCCGCGCGGCGGCGCCTACGATATCGGCGCTTACGAGTTCTAAGCCGGCAGGCTGAATGAACGAAGCCCCGCAGGCTGCAAGGCTTGCGGGGCATTCTTATTCCAGGAAGTGCAGGGGAAAGAGGTGCGGGAAGCACAAACAAAAACAGCAGCCAATGGCTGCTGTCTTCGTTGAATTCTGTGGTCGGGGTGAGAGGATTCGAACCTCCGGCCTCTACGTCCCGAACGTAGCGCTCTACCGGGCTAAGCTACACCCCGACGGGTTTGAGATCTCGGTGCCGAAATCTCGTGAAGGCATTACTATAGTTGTCTTAATGGTTCCTGTCAACAGCAAAGCTGCACAATTGCAGCAGGCTTTGCTTGTAGACGCTCTCCGGCAGGTCGGCGATGGCGTCGGCGGCGCGGCGCGCGGCGCTTTCGGCTTCGCGGCGGGTATAGTCCAGCGCGCCGCTCGATGTCACGGCCGACAGCACCGCGTCGAAATGCTGTTCGTCGCCCTGTTCGATGCAGGTGCGCACCAGTTCGCGCTGCTCCGGCGTGCCATGTTCCATCAGGTAGATCAGCGGCAGGGTGGGTTTGCCTTCGCGCAGGTCGTCGCCGACGTTCTTGCCGATCTCGGCGGCGTCGCCGGCGTAGTCGAGCACGTCGTCGATCAGCTGGAATGCCGTGCCCAGCGAGCGGCCGTATTCGCCGGCGGCGTCGATCTGGGACTCGTTGGCGCCGGCGATCAGGGCGCCGAGTTCGGCGGCGGCCTCGAACAGCTTGGCGGTCTTGGAACGGATCACGGTGAGGTAGCTCTCGTGGGTCACGTCCGGGTCGTGCATGTTCAGCAGTTGCAGCACTTCGCCTTCGGCGATGACGGTGGTGGCGCGCGACAGGATCTGCATCACGCGCATGTTGTCCAGGCTGGTCATCATCTCGAACGAGCGCGAGTACAGGTAGTCGCCGACCAGCACCGAGGCGGCATTGCCGAACAGGGCGTTGGCGGTCTGGCGGCCGCGGCGCATCGAGGATTCGTCGACCACGTCGTCGTGCAGCAGGGTGGCGGTGTGGATGAATTCGACCACCGCCGCCAGTTCGTGGTGCGCCGTGCCCCGGTAGCCGTACGCGTTCGCCAGCAGCAGTACCAGCACCGGCCGGATACGCTTGCCGCCGGCGCCGATGATGTATTCGGAGATCTGGTTGACCAGGCTGACGTCGGACTGCAGGCGCTGGCGGATCACCGTGTTCACCGCCGCCATGTCGTCGGCGATCGTCTGGGTAAGTTTGTTCTGTTGGGCGTGTTGGGTAGCGGCGGACAAGGCGAACCTGCGATATAAGTGTGCGTTGAGTGCGGCGATTATACGACAAGCATGCATAAGCCGTGCCATTTGCCCAACTGTACTGGAATGTCATGGTTTTCCGGCAGGGACGGGCCTCGTTGCCGGGGTGCCACACTCATCAGGCGCGGATCCCGGCTTTTGACGCGTTGCGGCGAATTATGTATAATCCTCTGTTCCCCGGCATCAGACCAGCCCAGCGCAAGTCGCCGGCGGGAATTCTTTAAACATTTGATGAGGTTTCAATCATGTACGCGGTCATAAAAACCGGTGGCAAGCAATACAAAGTTGTCGCTGGCGAAAAACTCAAAGTAGAACAGATACCGGCAGACATTGGTTCCGAACTCACGATCGATCAGGTCCTCGCCGTTGGCGCGGGCGAAAGCATCAAGTTTGGTGCTCCGCTGGTCGAAGGTGCTACGGTTCTGGTGAAGGTCGTTTCCCACGGTCGCCACGACAAGGTCCGCATTTTCAAGATGCGCCGTCGTAAGCACTACCAGAAGCGTCAAGGCCACCGCCAGAACTTCACCGAAATCCAAGTGGTTTCGATCAACGGCTAATTGCCCGGTCTAATTTTCAAAGTCATCAAGGAGTACATCCATGGCACACAAAAAAGGCGGCGGCACTACCCGTAACGGCCGTGATTCAGAAAGCAAACGCCTCGGCGTGAAAGTGTACGGCGGCCAGGCGATCAACGCCGGCGGCATCATCGTGCGTCAGCGCGGCACCCAGGTTCGTCCGGGCGTCAACGTCGGCCTCGGCAAGGACCACACCCTGTTCGCCCTGGTGAACGGCACGGTCAAGTTCGTCAAGCAAGGCGTCGGTTCGAAGCAGTACGTCACCGTCGTCGCGAACGAAGCAGTCGCAGCTTAATCAGCTACGCAAAGCGCCGCCCAGCGGCGCATTTTTGTAAGGCGCAAGCCTTCCATCAAGAGGCTCTGCCCACGGTAGGGCCTTTTTAGCGCCTAACAAAGCACTCATGGCGGCGTCTCGCCGTACCAAGCGTACTGTCTGCGACAATGCGCCTTGCCCCGAGCGCTTTGTTAGGCGCTATCGTTTTTTTGGCGGTCATCATGAAGTTTATCGACGAAGCAAGAATTGAAGTCATCGCCGGCGACGGCGGCAACGGGTGCGCCTCGTTCCGCCGCGAGAAATTCCGTCCCTTCGGCGGTCCGGACGGCGGCGACGGCGGCAAGGGCGGCTCGATCTGGGCGGTTGCCGATCGCAACATCAACACCCTGGTCGACTTTCGTTATTCGAAAGTGCACACCGCGCGCAACGGCGAAGCCGGCCGCGGCTCGGACTGCTACGGCAAGGGCGCGGAGGACGTGGTCCTGCGCATGCCGGTCGGCACGCTGATCGTCGATAACGTCAACGGCGAGATCATCGCCGACCTGACCGAACACGGCCAGACCGAACTGCTCGCCAAGGGCGGCGAGGGCGGCTGGGGCAACATCCACTTCAAGACCTCGACCAACCGCGCGCCGCGCCAGAAGACCGACGGCAAGCCCGGCGAGCGCCGCGAGCTGCGCCTGGAACTGAAGGTGCTGGCCGACGTCGGCCTGCTGGGCATGCCGAACGCCGGCAAGTCGACGTTCATCACGGCCGTCTCGAACGCCAAGCCGAAGATCGCCGACTACCCGTTCACGACCCTGCATCCGAACCTCGGCGTGGTGCGCGTCTCGCACGCGAAGAGTTTTGTCATCGCCGATATTCCGGGCCTGATCGAGGGCGCGGCCGAAGGCGCGGGCCTGGGCCACCAGTTCCTGCGCCACCTGTCGCGCACCGGCCTGCTGCTGCACATCGTCGACCTGGCGCCGTTCGAAGCGACGGTCGATCCGGTCAAGGAAGCCAAGGCCCTGATCAAGGAACTCGAGAAGTACGACGAGGACCTGCTGAACAAGCCGCGCTGGCTCGTGCTGAACAAGCTCGACATGCTGCCGGAAGAAGAGCGCAAGAAGAAGGTCAAGGACTTCCTCAAGAAGCTGGCCTGGAAGGGGCCCGTCTTCGAGATCTCGGCCTTGAACCGCGAAGGCTGCCAGGAACTGATCAACGCGATCTACCTGCACCTGGAAGAAAAGCGCGCGCTGGACGTGCGCGTGGACGAGACGACCCAGATGACCGAGGAAGCGCGCGGCATCAACTCGATCGACCCGGACGATCCCCGCTTCAAGATTCTCGAAGACTGAGGCGCGGATCATCAAGAAAGGGTTTCGCTTCACGCGCGCCTGGGCGCGCACCCAGCTGCTGCAGCTGGTGGCCACCGCCAGTTCGCTGGCGGCGCTCGTGGCGCTCCTCGACCCCGACCGGGTCGCGACCGCCATGGGCCTGTTTCTCGTTGGCGTGAACGGCTACAGCCAGTTCTACGCCATCTACGTCGGAGTGCGCCTCGCCACCGCGGGGCTGGCTCTGCTGGCGGCAAGGCGGGGCGACCAGCCCATCCTCGGCGACCTCGTTGCATTGTTCCTGCTGGCCCAACCGGGCGGGCGCCTGGTCGCGGCATTCGCGATCGGCCTGCCGCATGGGTCCTTGTTCATCGTAAGCGGGATCGAGTTGCTGGCGGGCCTGGCCCTGCTGGCCTTGCGTCCCCAGGAAAAGAGGCTTTCGCCATGAGCGCAGCACATCAATCCGTCATCCGGCAAGCCGGCCGCATCATCGTCAAGGTCGGTTCCTCCCTCGTCACCAACGAAGGCCGGGGCCTCGACCACGGCGCCATCGCGCGCTGGGCCGCGCAGATCGCCGCCCTGCGCGGGCTCGGCAAGGAAGTGGTCCTGGTCAGCTCCGGCGCGATCGCCGAAGGCATGCTGCGCCTGGGCATGGCCGCCCGGCCGCACGACATCCACGAACTGCAGGCCTGCGCGGCCGTCGGCCAGATGGGCCTGGCCCAGATCTACGAAACCAGCTTCGCCGCCCACGGCGTGAAGACCGCCCAGGTGTTGCTGACCCACGCCGACCTGGCCGACCGCGAACGCTACCTGAACGCGCGCGCCACGCTCACGACCCTGCTGCGCCTGGGCGTGGTCCCGATCATCAACGAGAACGACACCGTCGTCACCGACGAGATCAAGTTCGGCGACAACGATACCCTCGGCGCCCTGGTCGCCAATTTGATCGAGGCGGACGCCCTCGTCATCCTGACCGACCAGCGCGGCCTGTATTCCGCCGACCCGCGCAAGGATCCGGCCGCGACCCTGATCGCGCGCGCTCCGGCCGGCGACCCGGCGCGGGAAGCGATGGCCGGCGGCGCCGGCAGCAGCATCGGCCGCGGCGGCATGCTGACCAAGGTGCTGGCCGCACGGCGCGCCGCGCGCTCCGGCGCCCACACCGTGATCGCCTGGGGCAGCGAGCCGGACGTGCTCACCCGCCTGGCCTCCGGCGAAGCGATCGGCACCCAGCTCGAAGCGGCGACCACGCGCCTGACCGCGCGCCGCCAGTGGATGGTCGACCACCTGCACACCTCGGGCGAGGTCGTGCTCGACGCCGGCGCCGTGCAGAAGCTCACGCAGGAAGGCAAGTCGCTGCTGCCGATCGGCGTCGTCGCCGTGCGCGGCGAGTTCGGACGCGGCCAGGTGATCACCTGCGTGGGCGAAGACGGCGTGCCGGTGGCGCGCGGCCTGACCAGCTACACCGCCAGCGAAGTGCGCCGCATCATGCGCCACTCTTCGGGCGAGATCGAGGCCATCCTCGGCTACATCGAGGGGCCGGAACTGGTCCACCGCGACAACCTTGTCCTTCTCTGACGAAAGCGCAGATACACGGGGCCGCATCTCGTAAGAGCCCCGGAATTCCCTATGGCCGTTCAATAATTGTGTTGCGGCGAGCGTACAGCCGCGTCGCGACATAGTGATAAACGCCTCATTTTCATTGCCGTACGGCTACAGCGTCACTTAGACTCGTCAGCGTCCGTCATAGTGACGCACGCCCCGAATCGAAAGACGTTCATGAAACTGAGCCGCAAACTCCCTCTCTGCTTTGCCGCCGTCGCGCTGGTCGTTGCCTGCGCCGGCTTCTTTGGCTTGTCCGAGCTGAACCGTTCGCTCGGCACCTACGGCGGCGCCGTCACCAGCTATGGCCACGCCGAGGACGTCGAGACCCTGCTGTCGACCTTCAAGACCCAGATCCAGGAATGGAAAAACGTCCTCCTGCGCGGCAAGGACGAGAGCGAGCGCGCCAAGTACTGGCAGGCTTTCCAGGACAGCGAACGCGGGGTCGCGGAACAGCTCGTCAAGCTGAGCGCGGCGCTGGCGCCGGGCGAGGATCGCGCGCTGCTCGAGCAGTTCGGCCGCGCCCACGCGCAGATGGGGCAGGATTTCCGCAAGGGCTACGCGCAATTCGTCGCCGCCGGATTCGACCCGGCCGCGGGCGATGCCGCGGTCAAGGGCAAGGACCGCGCGCCGTCCGAATTGCTGGTGCAGGCGCGCGAGCAGATCGTCGCCGCCACCGAACGGCGCGTCGAAGAGGCCG
>DNCF01000410.1 GCA_003484545.1 Massilia sp.
TCATCTCGACGTTCGGCCGCCGGCGCCCGGCACGGCGCCGCCGGCGAATGGCCCGGCCGGCCTGCACAAGCTCGACGTCGGCGGCCGGCGCGACAGTTACATTTACGTGCCCGAGCACTATCGGCCGGAGCGGCCGATGCCGCTGGTCCTGCTGCTGCACGGCGCGGGCGGCCATGCCCACGACGGTTTGCGCATCCTGCTGCACCTGGCCGATCGCGCCGGCTTGATCCTGGTGGCGCCGGCCTCACACGCGTCGACCTGGGACATCATCGCCCGCAGGGGATACGGCAAGGATCTGGCCCTGGTCGACCGCGCACTCGCTCACGCGTTCGCGCACTATGCGCTCGACACCGCGTATCTCGGCATCGGCGGCTTCTCGGACGGCGCCTCGTATGCGCTCACGCTCGGCCTGGCCAATGGGGCGCTGTTCACCCACGTGCTGGCGTTCTCGCCCGGATTCATCGGTTCGATCGAACGGCGCGGCATACCGAAGGTCTTTATTTCCCACGGCGACGAGGATCGCGTGCTGCCGGTGGAACCGTGCAGCCGCACTATCGTGCATCGGCTGCGTGCCGCCGGCTATCCGCTCACCTACAAGGAATTTCATGGCGAACATGTGATTCCGGCGGATATCGCCGAGGAGGCGGTCGGCTGGTTCGCCGATGAGAAATAGGGATCTTTCGAATGTATTGCTGTCGAAAAACTTTACACATCGACATATGCAATTTGGATTGCTCTGCGTAACTTATTGACCTACATAGTTATTTGCTCCTCGGCACAACTATTGCTTTCTGGATCGTATCCAATCCAAACTAGGTGGTAATAATAAAATGAAGACCAAACTCATCGCAGCAGCCGCTTTCGCACTCCTCGCCAACACCGCCTCGGCCGGCGTCATCGTCAACGGCGACTTCGGCACCGGCGATTTCACCGGCTGGAAAACCGAAGGCGACGTCATGATCACCGGCACGGTCGAGGCCACGGTGGCGGCCCTGTACGCCGGCCGCGGAGCTGGCATGTACACGACGATTTCGCAGGCGATCAAGCTCGACGCCGGCGACGTGCTGACCGGTTACGCCGAGTTTTATTCCCTCGACTATCTGCCTTATAACGATGCCAGCTTCGTGTCGATTGGCGGCATGACGCTGTTCGCACGCGACGTGGAGAATACTCCCCAGGCGACCAGCTCCGGCCCGGTGAAATTCAGCTATACCGCCGCCACCGCGGGCGTGTACGAGCTGGTCGCTGGCGTCGCCAACATGCGCGACAACCTGAACAGCAGCTACTTGCACGTATGGAATTTCGCGATTGCGAATGACAACCAGGTGCCGGAACCAGGCAATCTCGCCCTGTTCGGCTTGGGCCTGTTCGGCGCCGCCGCCGTGCGCCGCAAATTCGCAGCCAAGCGCGGCTGAGTTGCCCCTGGCGGGACGCCATCGGCGCGTCCCTTTCCTTTCTCCCGCCCGCCAGCGCAGCGCGGCCGGGAACATAGCGTGTTCGTTCGCGGCGGGACCAGGCTGCAGGGCCACACCGGTCGCCATTCCTTCCTTCTCAGGCGAAGCCAGACTATTCCGTTGTCGCAATCGGCCCGCACAAGCGGATGGTGCAGGTAGAACCCCTCGTATAAGTTATCGGTTATTTAATTGATCATGCATCGCGGGCGAAAATTATTTATCCGGCATATTCCAGTCAATACACAATGCCATCCGGGTAAAAATAGTTTTTGCTGCCATAAAAATGCGATGCTAAGATTGCTTGCCGCTATTTTTAACGCGGAAAGAGCAGGATTTCAATCGCATAATTAATCCAATAAATGGAGAGTGCACGATGAATATCTTTAAAAAAACCGTGTTTGCCGTTGCCGTGGCGTCGGGCGTGATGGCGTCCTCGATGGGGCCGGCTTGGGCACGACCGTCGTACGAGACCTGCCTCAGCATGCAAGAGGAGTGCTACGCCGGTACTTTCGACTGCACCAGGTTCCGCTCCCTGTGCTCCATTTACGGCTTGGACTGAACACCTGCAGCGCAGCAACCTATCAAGCACACTGCATGCGCAATCGAACTGAATCGGACCGGCCCAGGCTGGTCCTTTTTTTTGGTGCGGATTGACTCCCCGCGCGCTAGCGCAGTGCGGCCGGCAGTAATCGATAAATACAAAATGCCAAACGGGTAAAAATAGTTTTTGCCATCATAAAAATGCGGTGCTAGTATTTATTACCGTCTTTTTATGGCGGAAACAGCAGGATTTCAGTCGCATAAATATTCCAATAAATGGAGAGTGCACGATGAATATCGTTAAAAAAGCAGTGTTTGCCGTCGCCGTGGCGTCGGGCGTGATGGTGTCCGCGATGGCGCCGGCCTGGGCGCTGCCGTCGTACGAAACCTGTCTCGAGATGCAGGAAATCTGCCATGCCGGTGGCGACTGCACCACCTTCCGCCGCCTGTGCCACGTCTACGGCCTGGACTGAAATACCGCAAGGCGCAGCAATTCATCAGCGCACTGCGCGCGCATCGAACGGAATTGGACCAGCCCAGGCTGGTCCATTTTTTTCTGCCGGCTTGACCGGGCGAGCCGTACGGCCCGGTTCGGGCGGATGTTCTACACTGATGCGCGTTGTCTCGTTCAATAACTTTCCAAGAAAGGGATATGCGATGAAAGCTCAATGGATCTGCGCGGCACTACTGTGCTCCACCTATCTGGGAGTGGCCGTGCACGCCGCCGAGATGCGCGCGACGATGAACGCGGTGTCCGATGCCGGCGTCGGCAAATCGACCGGCACGGTCACCATCAGCGAAACGAAATACGGGCTGGTGTTTACGCCGTCCCTGACCGGCCTGCCGCCGGGCGTGCATGGCTTCCACGTCCACGAGAACAACAGCTGTGCGACCAACCAGAAGGATGGCAAGCCGGTGCCGGCGGGCGCCGCGGGCGGGCACCTCGATACCACCGGCAGCAAGAAGCATGGCCTGCCGTGGGGCGATGGCCATATCGGCGATTTGCCGGCGCTGTACGTCGAGAGCTCGGGGGCGGCGAACAACCCGGTGCTGGCGCCGCGCCTGAAGCTGTCCGACATCAAGGGCAAGGCCTTGATGGTGCATGCGGGCGGAGACAATCACTCGGATCATCCGGCGCCGCTGGGTGGGGGAGGGGCGAGGATTGTGTGCGGGATTATCGAGTGAAATAAAATTTCGCTTGTTAGCGATTGGTGAAATAATATTTCAATGTACGTGCGCGACGGTAGTGCATGCCATTTGCAGAAGCCGTACCGCGTGGGCTCGAGAGCCCACCCTACGCCAATGCATAGGCCGCCGATCGGAATGTAGTCGATGATATGCACGAACAAAAACGCCCGGTCATCGACCGGGCGTTTTGCGTTTACCGCTTAACGAATTACTTGGCGGCGGTGCGCGCCTTGCCGAACGGATCGCCGGCTTTCCACGCCGGCATCTTCGGCGCGTCGGCGACCATGCGGCCCAGGTTCAGCGTGAACTGCGCCTGCTGCACCATGCCCGACAGGTCCCAGCTCGGATCGTATTCGTCGTTCGCCTGGTGGTACTTGGCGCGGTAGGTCTTGGCTTTCGCGCTGTTCGCTTCGGCGTCCTTGGCCCAGGTGCTGCCGGCGCCGACCGAGAAGGCCGGCACGCCGGCTTTCGCGAAGCTGAAGTGGTCGCTGCGGAAGTAGCCGCCGGCCAGGTCCGGCCTGGACGGGGCCACCGTCAAGCCCATGGCCTTGGCGGTGGCCGCTGCCATGGCGCCCAGTTCGGTGCGCTCGCTGCCCGGCACGCTGACGTCCTTGACCAGGCCGACCCAGTTCAGGCTGTCCAGGTTCAGGTTGGCGGCGGTCTTCTCGAGCGGCCACAGCGGTTTCGCGGCATAGGCCGCGCTGCCCAGCAGGCCCTGTTCCTCAGCCGCCACCCACAGGAACATCTGGCTGCGCTTGCTTGGTGCGCGTGCCGCTTCCTGCGCCATCGCCAGCAGGCCGGCGGTGCCGGAAGCGTTGTCGACGGCGCCGTTGAAGATGGTATCGCCCTGGGTGCCTTGCTTGCCCATGTGGTCCCAGTGGGCGGTATAGATGACGACTTCGTCCTTCAGTTTCGGGTCGGTGCCCGGCACGATGCCGGCCACGTTGTACTCGTTCAGGGTGCGCACGGCGGCGCGCGCCTCGCCTTTGACGCGCGCGTTCAGCACGACCGGCTTGAAGTTCTTGTCTTCGGCGGCGGCGCGCAGCTTGTCGAGGTCCTGGCCGGCGGCGGCGAACAGCTTGCGCGCCGTGGCGTCAGTGATCCAGCCCTGCATGCCGGTGCCGAGATCGGCGTCGGCCAGCTGGAAGCGCTCGGCGGCGGCCCAGCTGTTCTGCACCACGCTCCAGCCGTAGGAAGCCGAGGCGTCGGTGTGGATCAGCAGGACGCCTGCCGCGCCCTGGCGCGCCGCTTCGGCCAGCTTGTAGGTCCAGCGGCCGTAATAAGTCAGGCCGGCGCCGTTGAAGCGGTTCGGCTCGGCGGCGGTCGGGGCCGGGTCGTTGACCATCATGACCAGCACCTTGCCCTTGGCATCCAGGCCCTTGAAATCGTCCCAGCCTTCTTCCGGCGCGCTGATGCCGTAGCCGACGAAGACCAGTTCCGCGTCCATGCTGTGATCCGGCTTGGCGTCGCCCGGACCCCAGACCCAGTCGGCGCCGAAGTTCAACGGCAGCGCCTGGCCGCCCGCGACGATGCCGACATTGCTCTGCTCCGGCAGCGCGCGCACGCCCGCGATCTTGACCTCCTGGCGGTAGCTGTTGCCGTTGGCCGGCAGCAGGCCGGCGGCCATGGCCTGGGTTTCCAGGTAGGTGACGGTCAGCTCGCCGCCGCGCTGGCCAGTGCCGCGGCCTTCGACAGCGTCGGATGCGAGGAAGGCCAGGTGCGCGCGCAGCGGCGCTTCCTTGACGGTGGCGGCGGGCGCCTTGCCGGCGGCGTGGGCGGGGAAGGCCAGCGCCAGGCTGCTGGCGAGGGCGGTAACGACAACGGAGGAGACAATCTTGTGCATGGAATCCTGCTGCGATGGTTAGTGGAAGCGCACTGCTGAGTGCGCGCCACATTGTAGGGCATTGTTGTTTCTAGTAGAACCACAGCGTGTCGGCGGACACCGATGTTCCGCTCAGCGGAATCAGCGGCGCGGCGTCGACGGGCCGCGGCGGCAGCAGGTGTTCGGGCAGGCCCGGCACGATTTCCTCGACCCGCACGCCGAAGATCGGGTCGCCCAGCACGTCGATGCGAAAGTGCAGCAGCTCGTCCTCCATCCCGTAGACGACGATTTTCAAGGTCTTGGCCTCCTTGTCGGTCAATACGCGGCCGTTCATCGTGGTGCGCAGCGCGCGTGCGCCGATCACCTCCAGGCGGATCTCGGGCGCGCGGTTTTTTGAGACCAGCGTGAAGTCTGCATGGCGGTCGGGCGCCTTGCCGTTGCGCAGGATGCGGATGAAGGGGAACTCGAGGCCGGTGCGCGGCGCCCAGGCATACCACTGCTCGGGCCTCTCCCAGCCGAACACGTTCACGAAATAATGCGGCCGGCTCAGGTTGGCGAACAGCCGGCGTTCCCAGGCGTCGAGCGGCCCGGCGGGTTTCAGCCAGTAGGCGTCCCAGGTCGGCATGTCCTTGTAGTAGACCAGGCGGTTCGCGCGCACGGGTGGTGTCTCCTCGAATTCCTCGGCGGTCCCGGCCAGCGCCAGCGAGCCCAGTCCCGCCAGCAGCAGGGCGCGCGCCACGTAGCGCCGCGCGTGCAGCGCCAGCAGCACCGTCGACACCCCGAGCAGCAGCGCGAGCATCGCCACCGGCAGGTTCATGCGCTGCGGGGAGAGCACCAGGAAGCTGTCGCGCAGCGCCGGCAGCACCAGCAGCATC
>DNCF01000326.1 GCA_003484545.1 Massilia sp.
GCTGTTCTACCAGCCGGGCTACTTCTTCGCCAACCCGCTCGAGATCTTCAAGGTCTGGAAAGGCGGCATGTCCTTCCACGGCGGCTTCCTGGGCGTGCTGATCGCCATGGCCCTGTGGGCGCGCAAATCGAAGCGCAACATCCTCGACGTCTACGACTTCATCGCCCCGATGGTCCCGCTCGGCTACGCCGCCGGCCGCCTGGGCAACTTCATCAACCACGAACTGCCGGGCCGCGTCGCGGACGCCAGCCTGCCGTGGGCGATGCGCTGGCCGAATCCCGACGGCATCGGCTATCTCGACACCCTGCGCCACCCCTCGCCGCTCTACCAGATGCTGATCGACGGCATCTTGGTGTTCCTGATCCTGTGGCCCTATGCGCGCAAGGCGCGCCCGCGCCTGGCGGTCGGCGCCATGTTCACCCTGCTCTACGGCTGCGCGCGCTTCTTCACCGAATGGTTCCGCGTGCCGGACTGGGAGACGACAGTGATGGGACTGCCGATCACCTCCGGCCAGGTGCTGTCGCTGCCGATGATCGTCGCGGCCCTGCTCATGCTGGCCTGGGCGTATTCGCGCGACGGCAAGCAAGCGCTACGGGCATAAAACACGATCGGCGCTCTCGGGCGCCGATTTTTTTGGGGATATGCGTGTATCGTAAGGTGGGGTCATGCCGCCCAGGTCATTGCGCCGCCTTCCAGAACATGTACGCCGCCAACGCGTACAGGATCACCGCGAACACTTTCTGCAACCGGCGCACCGGCATCCGGTGCGCGGTACGCGCGCCGACCGGCGCCATCGCCACGCTGGCCGCGACGATGATGAGCAGCGCCGGGACGTAGATGAAACCCAGCGAATAGTCGGGCAGGCCAGGTTCGCCCCAGCCATAGAAGACGTTCGCCAGCGTGCCGGCAAAGGCGATCGGGAACCCGAGCGCGGCGCTGGTGGCGACCGCGTTGTGAATGCGGACGTTACACCAGGTCATGAAGGGCACCGAGACGAAGCCGCCGCCCGCCCCCACCAGTCCCGCCAGGATGCCGATCACGCCGCCGGCCGCGAACATGCCTGGCGCCTTCGGTAAATCGCGCGCGGCCGCCGGTTTTTTATTCACCAGCATTTGCGTGGCCGAGAACGCGACGAAGGCGCCGAAAAAGAAGGACAGCATCGACGTATTCATCTGCTTGCCGATCCAGGGCCCGATGGTCGAGCCGACCAGGATGCCTGGCGCCAGCAGCTTGACGATGTCCCAGCGCACCGCGCCATGCTTGTGGTGCGCGCGTACCGAGGACAGCGAGGTGAACATGATGGTGCCGAGCGAGGTCGCGATCGCCATGTGCACCACCAGTTCGTGAGGCACCTGGCGCGCGTCGAGGATCATGGTAATGAAGGGCACCAGGATCATGCCGCCGCCGATGCCGAGCAGGCCGGCGGCGAAACCGCCGAAGCAGCCCATGGCCAGCAGGGCCAGGATCAGCAGCGGGTCCATGCGGCCTCCCCGTCGGTGCGGGTGGACGGGTGCGCGCCGATGCGCGACGCATCGGGGAAGGGCGAAGAGAGAACTGGCATCGACGACATCATGACCTTTCGAACATGCAAGGAATGCATACTAGTCGATGACCCGCGAATTGTCGAAGCAGCCGGCGGCCGGCTCAGGCGGCACAGGTGCGAAAGCCGACGAAGATGTCGTCGCGGCCGGGCAGGTAAAAGTTACGGAAGTGGGGAGAGCGCAGGCGTGGCGGCGTGGCGAACGATGCGCCGCGCACGGACTGGCAGTTGCCGAACGACGGCGCCGAGTACTCGCGGTAGCGGTCCGGGACGAAACCGGCATACGGCTGGAAGCGCGATGCCGTCCATTCCCACAGGCCGCCCCAGGCAAAGCCGGGCCGGCCCGCCTGCGCCGCATATTCCCACTCCTGTTCGAGCGGCAGGCGCCGTCCCGCCCAACGGCAGTAGGCCTCGGCCTCGTGCAGGCTGACGTGCCGCACCGGCTCCGCCGGGTCCAGCGCCAGCCGGGCGCCGAAGCGCACGGTGCTCCAGCCCGCTCCTTCCGGCTGCCAATAGCGTGGCGCCGTGCGCTGTTGCGCCGCCAGCCAGGCGCGTCCGGCCTCGCTCCAGTACCGTTCCTGCCGGTAGCCGCCGTCCTCGACGAAGGAAAGGTAGGCTGCGTTCGACACCAGCTGCGCGTCGATCGCGAACGGCGCGACCTGGCAAGGCGCCGCCTGCCGTTCGTTGTCGAACACGAAGCCGCGCGCCTGCTCCCCGCCGCGCAGGAAGCTGGCGGCAGCGAATGCGATGTCGCCGGCAGCCGGATCTCCCCCGCTGCGCGCGGGGGTATCGGCAAAGCCGGCGGGCGCTGCCGCGCCCAGGGTCTGCAAGGTGTACAGCAGGGCTTCGTCATGCATGTCCTCGTGCGCGAGGACCAGGCGCCAGGGATACAGCGCAGCGTCGTCGTCCGGCGCATCGTCCGGCACATGTGCCAGCCGCGCCAGCATCCGCTCCAGCACCTCGCGGCAATACGATTGGAGCGCGCCTGGTGCGGGCAGGCCGAGCGTCCAGCGTGTGTCGTGGGCCACCGCGTTCGAGTCGAACCACTCGTCGCCGTGCGCGAGCAGCGATGGGCCGACAGCCTCCCCCGGCGCGCTGCCGGCGGCTTCGCGCAGGACATACCATTCCGCGAACCAGGCAATATGCCCCAGTTCCCAGAGCGGCGGATTCAGGATGGCAAGGCGCGGCACCCGCGCCGCATTGTCGTAGCCGGCCGCCGCCAGCGCGTCGAACAGGGCCAGGGTACGCCGGCGCGCATTGCGCAATGCGGCGTCGAGCGCGCGCGGTCCCATCCGGCGGAACGATGCATGGTCTTCTGTCATGCAGCCATTGTACGGTCCATGCCTGGCTGCTCGCGCAGACGCATCGGACACCGAGCCCAACGCGCCGCTTGCAAAGCGCACGCCATCGGTGCACGATGTCTTCCCATACTTGAGTTACCCACCACCAGGAGGCAGGCGATGATCAAGGTAAGCGTGATGTACCCGAACGGCCCGGAAGCCCGATTCGACGAAGTCTATTACCGGGATCAGCACATGCCCATGGTTAAGAGCCTGATGGGTGACTATTGCAAGTACTACACGGTCGACAAGGCGATATCGACCGGCTCGCCGGACACGAATGCACCGTACATCGCCATGGGCCACCTGTTCTGCGATTCGGTCGACGCCTTCCAGGCCGGCTTCGGTCCGCATACGAAGCAGATCATGGCCGACATTCCCAACTACACCAACCAGAAGCCGGTGATCCAGATCAGCGAAGTGCTGGTCGGATAAACCGGCCCGGGCTCAGTCGCCGCTCTCGACCGGCAAGCCGGCGCCCAGCCAGCCCGTGATGCCGGCCGACATCACGCGCACGTCCGCGTAGCCGAGCTTGCCGGCGCGGCGCGCGGCCTGCGGCGCCTTGCGGCACAGCGGATTCGAGCAATAGAACACCAGCGGCGTGCCCAAGTCCGCCGGCAGCAGCCCGGCGTCGAAATCCGGCGCCAGGTTGAGCGCGCCCGGCACGCGCGCGTGAAGCCAGGAATGGCGCGCGTTGACGTCGACCACGGTCAATCCGCCCTGCACTATGCGCCCATGCAATTCCCGCGGCGCGATCGATTTCAAGCCCATCAGCATCGCAAACATGCTGCCTCCTCAAGCGCGCGCCGCGCCGACGCAGCGCAGGATCGCCGCCAGCAGGGACAGCCCGAGCAGGCTGCCGCCGATCAGGTGCATCGACGCCAGGGGTGCGAACAGCGCGGCCAGCATGTAGCCGAGGCCGCCCAGCACCAGGCTCCAGCCGGCGAAACGGCGCGCGGCCTGCTCGCGTTCGGGCGCGCAGCGCAGGCGGGCCAGGCTGGTGAGCGATTTCGGGATGACGTTGGCGTAATAGACGACGATGACGCCGAACAGCACGCCCATGAAGCGCGGCGCCAGGCCGGGGTCGAGGTAGTCGGGCGTGGCCCAGCGCAGGGCGCCGGCAATGGCAAGGATGAGTCCCGCGCCCAGCAGCGCACGGCCATACGGTAGAGCAGCGTTCATGGTTTCTCCTGTGTCGATCCAGCTTCGGGATGGCCGTCGTCCGGCCGCGTGACCTGCAATCCAAACGTCCGGGCAAACGCCAGCAGCGCCTCCTCGAGCACCGACAGCTTGAGGCGATAGGTGACGTTGCGCCCCTGCTTCTCGGCCTCGATGAGACCGGCCGACACGAGCACCGCGAAGTGCGCCGACATGGTCGGCTTGGAGACGTCGAACATCTCCGCCAGTTCGCCCGCGCCGATGGGCCCGCGCTCCTGCAGCAGTTGCAGGACCTTGCGGCGGGTCGGGTCGGACAGGGCTTTGAAGACGGTGCTCATGGTTAGATTATTAGCCAATCATCTAACAATTGCAAGCAGTTTAACGCCTGGAGCGGCGCAGGCGGCGATTGGACGCGTGGACAGCGAAGCTGCCCACCCTGCATGACAGGCGGCGAAATCAGTTGCGGATCAATTCGAGGATCTTGTTCCATTGACCGGGCGTTACCGGCGAAATGGACAGGCGGCTGCCCTTCTGCAGCAGGACCATGTCGTCGAGTTCGGGAATGGCGCGCAGGTCGGACAGCGGCAGATAGCGGCCCTGCTCCACCGCCTTCACGTCGACGGAAATCCAGCGCGGCTGTTCGTGCGTGGCTTTCGGGTCGAAGTATTTTCCCTTGCTGTCGAATTGCGATGCGTCGGGATACGGGCCGCTCGCGACCTGTGCGATACCGGCGACGCCGGGCACCGCGCAGCTGGAATGATAAAACAGGACGCCGTCGCCGGGCTGCATCGCATCGCGCATGAAATTGCGGGCCTGGTAATTGCGCACGCCGAACCAGGCGACCGTTTGCCCGGGTGCGGCCAGGACATCGTCGAAACTCACTTCATCCGGCTCGGATTTCATCAACCAATAGCGCATCGCTGTTTCACTCCACGAAAAGACACGCTTTTCCAAAAGCGCGCGGACATAAAAAAACGGCTGCGTGCAAATGCGCGCAACCGTCTTTTGGAATAATAGCCCCGCCTGTGCCGTTTATGCCGGCATCCCAGAACCTGACGGTTCAAGGTGGTCGCAGTTAGCTCAATTTCGGGTTCGTCGGACTAGCGACGCTCACGCCCATCGAACATAATCCCGCAACCGATGCACAAAAATGGTTCAAGGAATATATGGCAATCTCGAACACCGCAGGGTGCCTCGCAGTTTACTCGCTTGAACGGGCATGTCAAACGAATTTGGACTGTCAGGGCAAATTTTCTTGCGGCGCCAGCGCCTGGTCGAGCACGCTATGCATGGCGGCGAGCTTTTGTTTCACTTCCAGCATCGTCATGTCCGACAGCGGGCCTTGCGGCGACTTGACCGACAGGAATTCGGCAGCCACGCTCAGCGCAGCCATGACGGCGATGCGGTCGGTGCCCTTCACCTTGCCCGAGTCGCGCAGCGCGGTCATCTTGCCGTCGAGGTAGCGCACGGCGTCGCGCAGCGTCGCCTGCTCGCCTTCCTTGCAGGCCAGGCGGTAGGGCTGGCCCATGATCGTCACATCCAGGTAAATCATCGGGTGGCCTCGGTGTCGGTCGGTTCGGCGGCTTCTTCCTCGGCCGGCGCGGGCAATTGCTCGATCACGGCTTCCAGCCGGCGCTGGGCCTCGACCAGACGCTCGAGGAGCGCCGCGTTCACTTCGTTGAGCAGGACGTTGGTCTGCTGCAGATGCGCATTCTCGCTGCGCAACGCCCCGACGAGCTCGGCGAGCCGCTCGATCTTGTCAGATAGGTCTTGGAATTCGGAAATCATTCGTAACTATAGGTCTGATAAGGTTTGACAGTCAACAGGATAGCGTGTTGTGCGGGGTGGTGCCTCGTAGGGTGGACACCTGTGTCCACGCGGATTGAACTTATGCGGATCGCTTGGCATGCGGAAGCCGGCCCCTTTGCCAATCGATTACAGCGGAGGCGCTGCCACTCAAGCGATGAGACCGCGTGGGCACAAGTGCCCACCCTACGAAAGGCGATCCAAGGCTTCCTTGACTTCACTCAAGTACCCCGGCAACAGTGCGTCAACGCAGAATGTTTCAGTGCTAACCTTGCCGCCTTGTGTCTGCGGGATAGTCCCTGCGCACAAGCGCCGCGTCACCTCGACGGTTTGCGTATTCACAAACGGCCGGGTGAATTTCACAACGGGCGCGCTTGAAATGCCCCATTATCGTCCCTATAATTAGCACTCGTTAGTAGAGAGTGCTAACAACTCTTTCGAGCCGCAGCGCAGATACGGAAAACCCGGGCGCTGCGGCATACAACGCAGATAAATAGCTAGTCCAAACCACTGAATAAAGGAGTTTTGCATGAACCTTCGCCCTCTGCACGATCGCGTTATCGTGAAGCGTCTCGACCAGGAAACCAAGACTGCCTCGGGCCTGATCATCCCTGATGCAGCGGCGGAAAAGCCAGACCAGGGTGAAGTCCTGGCAGTCGGCAACGGCAAGGTGCAGGACAACGGCCAGGTGCGCGCGCTGGAAGTCAAAGTCGGCGACCGCGTCCTGTTCGGCAAGTACTCGGGCCAGGCCGTCAAGGTCGATGGCCAGGAGCTGCTGGTGATGCGCGAAGAAGACATCATGGCCGTTCTGGTCTCGTAATCCTCCCTGAATAAAACAGTTCACGAATAACTGGAGAAATACACATGGCAGCTAAAGAAGTAGTGTTCGGCGACGCAGCGCGCGCCAAGATGGTCGAAGGCGTCAACATCCTCGCCAACGCAGTCAAGGTCACCCTGGGCCCGAAAGGCCGCAACGTCGTGCTCGACCGCGCATTCGGCGCACCGACCGTCACCAAGGACGGCGTCTCGGTCGCGAAAGAGATCGAACTGAAAGACAAGCTCATGAACATGGGCGCGCAGATGGTCAAGGAAGTCGCTTCGAAGACCAGCGACAACGCCGGCGACGGCACCACCACCGCGACCGTGCTGGCACAAGCCATCGTACGCGAAGGCATGAAGTTCGTTGCCGCCGGCATGAACCCGATGGACCTGAAGCGCGGCATCGACAAGGCCGTCACCGCGACCGTCGAAGAACTGAAGAAGATCGCCAAGCCGTGCACCACCTCGAAGGAAATCGCCCAGGTTGGCGCGATCTCGGCCAACTCGGACGCATCGATCGGCGAGCGCATCGCTGAAGCGATGGAAAAAGTCGGCAAGGAAGGCGTCATCACCGTCGAAGACGGCAAGTCGCTGAACGACGAGCTGGACATCGTCGAAGGCATGCAGTTCGACCGCGGCTACCTGTCGCCGTACTTCATCAACAACCCGGACAAGCAAGTCGCCATCCACGAGAACCCGTTCGTCCTGCTGTGCGACAAGAAGATCTCGAACATCCGTGACCTGCTGCCGGTGCTGGAGCAAGTGGCTAAAGCCGGCCGTCCGCTGATGATCATCGCCGAAGACATCGAAGGCGAAGCACTGGCGACCCTGGTCGTCAACAACATCCGCGGCATCCTGAAGACCGTTGCAGTGAAAGCCCCTGGCTTCGGCGACCGTCGCAAGGCCATGCTGGAAGACATCGCCATCCTGACCGGCGGCCAGGTGATCGCCGAAGAAGTCGGCCTGACCCTGGAAAAGGTCACGCTGGCGGAACTGGGCCAGGCCAAGCGTATCGAAGTCGGCAAGGAAAACACCATCATCATCGACGGCGCCGGCTCGGCTGAAGCGATCGAGGCACGCGTCAAGCAAGTGCGCGTCCAGATCGAAGAAGCGACCTCGGACTATGACCGCGAGAAGCTGCAGGAGCGCGTGGCCAAGCTGGCCGGCGGCGTCGCAGTGATCAAGGTTGGCGCTGCCACCGAAGTCGAAATGAAGGAAAAGAAAGCACGCGTCGAAGACGCCCTGCACGCAACCCGCGCTGCCGTCGAAGAAGGCATCGTTCCGGGCGGCGGCGTGGCCCTGCTGCGCGCTCGCGCCAACCTGAACATCCAGGGCGACAACCCGGACCAGGACGCAGGCATCAAGATCGTCCTGCGCGCCATGGAAGAGCCGCTGCGCATGATCGTCCAGAACGCCGGCGAAGAAGCATCGGTCGTCGTCTCGGGCGTGCTGGCTGGCCAGGGCAACTACGGCTACAACGCCGCCAACGGCACCTACGGCGACATGGTCGAAATGGGCGTGCTGGATCCGGCCAAGGTCACCCGCTCGGCTCTGCAGAACGCAGCGTCGATCGCCGGCCTGATGCTGACCACCGACTGCATGGTCTCGGAAATCGTCGAGGACAAGCCGGCCGGCGGCATGGGCGGCATGGGCGGCATGGGTGGCATGGGCGGCATGGACGGCATGATGTAATGCCGGCCGACAGTCCGGGCCCGTTCGGTACCGGACTGCCAGCCCTTCACCAAAGCCCGCAGGTTCGCGCCTGCGGGCTTTTTCTTTGTCGAACCTTTTTTGATCGGCAACATGACCATGCCTCCCCTCCCCGCGGTCAGCCTCGACGCCCTGCGCAACGCCCTGCATTTCATCGACGACATGGACGGCGGCGCCGACGCCTGGGTCGACCGCCGCAGCGGCGCTGTCCACATCGTGGCCGAGGGCCTCGATCCCGACGAACTGGTCCTGCCGGACGACCTCGGCGACCCGGCGCACTTTCTCGCCCTGCCCCCTTCGCGCGACCTGCACAACGAGCGCGAGCTGGCCTTCGGCTTCGTTGCCGGGCACCTGCCGGCCGACGAGCGCCTGGTGCGCGCCATGTTCACCAGAAACGGCGCCTACCGCGCGCTGCGCGAACTGCTGGCCGAGCGCGGCGTGCTCGAAGACTGGTATCGCTGCAAGGACACTGCCATCGACGCCGCCCTGGCCGAATGGTGCCGCGACAACGGGCTGCGCCTGCACGACCAGCGTCGCCAGGACGAGCGGGCTTCTTAACACCGTTTTACTTGGATTTACATGGCGCACGCGATGCGGATGAAAGGCCGCATCGCGGGTCCACGTACCATTTGCTCAACGTTTAGCAAACTGAGCAGATTATGGTCATGATCGACGCTGGCCCCTGTCGCGGCCCATCGAACGCAACGGTCGCCCCATGAGCAGGCCGCGGTCCGACTTCTGGAAGAACGTGCTCACCGTGCTGGCAGGAGCGACCGGCGCCCAGCTCCTGCCGTTGCTGGCGGCCCCGCTGCTCACCCGCATGTGCACGCCGGCCGAGATGGGCGCCTTCAGCGTCTGGCTGGGCGTGATCGCCGTCACCTCGGTCGCCGCCACCCTGCGGTTCGAGGCGGCCATGGTCCTCGACCACGACAACGCCCAGCAAGGCATTTGCTTCGGCGTGGTCGCCTATTGCGCAACCCTGTTGGCCCTCGTGCTGACCCTCCTCATGCTGGCCGGGCATGCGCTCGGCCTGCCCGTGCTGCGCGCCATGTCCTGGTTCGAACTGCTCACGGTCGGCGCCGGCACCTGGCTCACCGCCACGATGCAGACCACGCTCGCGTATGCCGCCTCGCACAACCTGTTCGTCAAGGCGGCGAAGGCGAAGGTGTTGCAGTCGGCGACCATCGCCGTGAGCCAGCTGGCGCTGCTGTATGCGGGATGGAGCAGCACCGGCTTGCTAACGGGGCAATTGATCGGGCTCGTCGCCGGACTCTGGGCCGCGCGGCGCCTGCTGGCGCCGCCCCCGGCG
>DNCF01000327.1 GCA_003484545.1 Massilia sp.
GGCCAGGTCGGCGGTAAAGCCGGCCAGGCGCGCATGGTCGAGCGTGATCCAGGCGCGCAGCGAGCCCTTGCCCTGGTTCAGTTCGAAAGGATAGTCGAGGTACTGCTTCCAGGCCGCCAGGTCGGCGTCGCGCAGGTCGGCATAGAGCTCGCCGCGCCACTGCGAGATGTCGGAAGCGCGCCCGCCGAAGCGCGGATGGGTGAAGCGCGCGCGCACGTCCAGCGGCTGGGCCAGGCTGGCCGGCGGGGTCGCCTTGAGCGCGAAGCGGTGCGTGGTCCAGCGGTTCTGCAGCACCAGCGAGACGTCGCGCAGCGCCAGCGGTGCCGCGCCGCGCAGCGCGTCGGTCCAGTCGATGCGTCCTTCGCGGATCACGATCTGGCGCTGGCGGAACACCCAGTCGCCGCCGGCGCCGCCCTCCTCCTGTTTCGGATCGATGCGCACGCCGGCCACCTGGAACACGCCGTCCGGCCCGCGCCGCACGTCCAGCTGCGGGCGGATCAGCTCCAGGGTCTCGAAGCGCGGCTCGGCCGCGAACACGCTCCACCAGGAAAAGGTTGCCGATACCGAGGGCAGCGCCAGCACCTGGCGTCCTTGCGCGTCCTTCAGGGTGACGTCGCCCAGGAACAGCGAAGGATGCAGGCCGCTCCAGGAGGCGTAGATGCGGGCGATGGCGACCTCGTTGCCGAGCGCGCGGCTGGCCAGGCGCTCGATGTCGCCCTTGTACATATCTATATTAGGAAGGATCGCGTAGCGCAGCGCCAGGAACAGCAGGCCGAGCCCGAAATAGACCAGCAGGACCAGCTTGATCGTGAACCCGAGCACATGATGCGAAGCCAGATTGAGATAGCGATAGGCGGCACGCACCCGCCGCCAGCGTTCGGCCAGCGGAACGTGCGCCTGGGGCGCTTGAGGCTCCGGGTTGTGCATCAAAGTGCTAATAAAAGGCTCGCCGTAAATTGTTTCTTTAATAAGAGAGCGCTTGCTACGATCGCGGCGTCTACCTTACCATCATGCTGACCCAGGCAGCACGGCGGGCAATTCTACCGCAAGCACGCCTTCCGGAACGCTTTTACTCTTGTACAGGACGACCCGATGACACCTGTTTCCGCCGCCAACGCTTCGCGCTGGTATCAACGCTGGGTCGACGCTGTTCCCGGGCGCCTCGAACGCGTCGCCGGGTTGACCCGATTATCGCTGGCCCGGCCGGATTTCGGCGCGTTATTGGAGACCGAGCTGGCCGCCGGCATCCCTTTGCCGCGCGCCATGCGGCGCCTGCGCAACCTGCTGCTGGCCGGCCTGATCCGGCGCGACCTGGAGGGCCTGGCCGATCTCGACGAAGTCGTCACCGCCATGACCGGCCTGGCCGATTTCGCGATCCGGACCCACCTGGACGACCTGATGGCCGAGATGGTCGCCGCCCACGGCATGCCGATTGGCGGCGAGTCCGGCCGCCCCCAGGAAATGATGGTGCTGGCCATGGGCAAGCAGGGTGGCGGCGAGCTGAACGTCTCGTCCGACATCGACCTGATCTTCGTCTACCCGGAAGACGGGGAAACCGCGGCGGGGCCGCAGCAGCGCGGCCTGTCGAACCACGAGTTCTTCGTGCGCCTCGGGCGGCGCCTGATCGGCGCCCTGTCCGAAGTCATCGAGGACGGCTTCACCTTCCGGGTCGACATGGCCCTGCGTCCGAACGGCAAGTCCGGACCGCTGGCGGCCAGCCTGAACATGGTCGAGGAATACCTGATCGTCCAGGGCCGCGAATGGGAGCGCTATGCCTGGGTCAAGGCGCGCGCCGTCACCGGCAACGAGGAAGACATCGCCGCCCTCGACGCCATCGTGCGTCCCTTCGTGTTCCGGCGCTACCTCGACTTCGGGGTGATCGATGCGATCCGCAACATGCACGCCCAGATCCGCGCCGAGGTCAACCGCCAGGAACGCCTGCACCCCGACCGCAGCAACAACGTCAAGCTGGGGCGCGGGGGAATCCGCGAGATCGAGTTCCTGGCCCAGGTGTTCCAGCTGATCCGCGGCGGGCGCGACCCGGCCCTGCGCGAACGCTCCACGCGCCAGACCCTGCGCCTGCTGGCAGAGCGCGAGCTGATGCCGCCCGCCACCGTGGAACGCCTGCTGGACGCCTACACCTTCCTGCGCAACCTGGAACACCGCCTGCAATACCTGGACGACGCCCAGACCCATACCCTGCCCGCGAACGAGGCCGAACGCCTGCTCGTCGCGAACATGATGGGCCTGCCGGACGTGGCCACCCTGCTCGCCCGGCTCGAGGAGCAGCGCACTTTCGTCGCCGCCGAATTCGACGACATGTTCGCCGACAAGAGCGCGCCGCCCGACGAGGATCGCGCCGGACTGGAAGCGATCGCGGCCGACCCCGAGAACCTGGCCACGATCGAGGCCCATTTGCGCTCGCTCGGCTACGACGATCCGCTGGACGGCGCGCGCCGCCTGGTAGCGACCTGGCAGGCGCCACGCCTGCAGAGCCTGCCCGATGCGAGCCGGTCCCGCCTGCTCGCCCTGGTCAACCTGGCCCTGCCACAAGTGGCCGCGACCGTGAAGGAAGCCGGGGTCGGCAGCCATGGCGCCACGCTGGGCCGCCTGCTCGACTTCCTGGAGGCGGTGGCGCGCCGCTCGGCCTACCTGTCGCTCCTGACCGAGTACCCGCACACGCTCGAACGCGTGATCCGCATGATGCACGCGAGCGGCTGGGCCGCCACCTTCCTGACCCAGCACCCGATCCTGCTCGACGAACTGCTCGACGACCGCGGCGGCATCGACGAGCCGGCGCAGCTGGCGGCCAGCCTCGACGCGACCTTGCGCGAGGCCGAGGGCGACACCGAGCGCCAGCTCGACATCCTGCGCGAAACCCACCACGCCCAGCAGTTCCGCCTGCTCGCGCTGGACCTGGCCGGCGAACTGTCGGTCGAGCGCCTGGCCGACCACCTGTCGGCGCTGGCCGACGTGATGGTGGCGGCGACGGTGCGCTGGGCCTGGAAGACGGTGGCCACGCGCCACGTCGAGGAACCGCGCTTCGCCGTGATCGCCTACGGCAAGCTGGGCGGCAAGGAGCTGGGCTACGTGTCCGACCTCGACGTGATCTTCCTGTTCGACGACGAGGACGACATGGCGCCCTCGAACTACGCCAAGCTGGCCCAGCGCTTCATCACCTGGATGACGGCGCACACGCCGGCCGGCATCCTGTTCGACATCGACACCGCCCTGCGCCCGGACGGCGCCAGCGGCATGCTGGTCAGCTCGCTCGCCGCTTTCGAGCGCTACCAGAAGCAGTCGGCCTGGGTCTGGGAGCACCAGGCCCTGACGCGCGCGCGCTTCTGCGCTGGCGACGCCACCATCGGCGCGCGCTTCGAGGCGATCCGCGACACCGTGCTGCGCCAGGACCGCAGCGGCCGCGAGGCGGAACTGAAGGAAGAAGTGCGCAAGATGCGCCGGCGCATGCACGAGGCCTACCCGAACCGCACGCTGCTCTTCGACCTGAAGCAGGATGCGGGCGGCATGATCGACATCGAGTTCATTGTCCAGTACCTGGTGCTGCGCCATGCTGCGGCCTATCCGCAGCTGACGGCGAACCTCGGCAACATCGCGCTGCTGCGCATTGCCGGGGAACTGGGGCTGATCGACCCGGCGCTGGCGGCGGACGTGGGCAGCGCCTACCGGACGATGCGCAAGCTGCAGCACCAGTTGCGCCTGCAGGGACAAGAAGCGGCGCGGGTGCCGCCCGCCCAGGTCGCGCTTGCCAGCGCGAAAGTTGTCCAACTGTGGGAGCAACTTCTGGTTTGAAAAAAATGCGGCACTGCAACAAGCATGCGCATTCCCTTATCTCCCTATGTATGTACTAAAAAATAGCATTCATGCACCAGTTTGGAGCATGTATGTATCGTTGCGGTGCAGCAAAAAACTCGATAAAACAGACACTTATCGATATCGATCGTTTGTGTTGTTTTTACCACGAAATTATTCCTTCAGTCATTGACACCCAAAGAACAAAAGTGTCTGATGTACAAGTCTTGCTAATCATCAAGCGGAGAAATTAAGAAATCTGGTAGTTGCCCATCAGGCCATAAACCAGTGCCCGGCTTGAGTTGCTTGATCCTTGCAGTTGTAGCAGACGAAATACTGAAAATAATTTTTTGGAGAGTCCATGCATCAACGTAAACAAATCGCCGTAGCCGTTACCCTGGCTGTCAGCGCGATGTCCGCCTTTGCGCAGACCACCCCTACCACCACCACCACCGAAGCCGCTCCGCTGCAGCGCGTGGAAGTGACCGGCTCGCGTATCCGCGCCGTCGACCTGGCGACCGCCCAGCCGGTCCAGGTGATGAGCCAGGAACAGATCCAGAAAAGTGGCCTGGTCACCGTCGGCGACATCCTGAACAACCTGTCGTCGGCCGGTAGCCCGGCCTTCTCGAAAGGTGCGGTGCTGACCTCCAACCGCGAAATGGGCGGCCAGTTCCTCGACATGCGCAACCTCGGCGCCCAGCGTCTGCTGGTGCTGGTCGACGGCAAGCGCTGGAGCCAGTCGGTCGACGGCTTCACCGACATGTCGACCATCCCGTCGTCGATGATCGATCGCATCGACATCCTGAAGGATGGCGCCTCGGCGATTTACGGCTCGGACGCGATTGCCGGCGTGGTCAACATCATCCTGAAAAAGAACATGGAAGGCGGCCAGTTCAGCGGCTACGTCGGCCAGAACAAGGAAGGCGACGGCAAGACCCAGGACTGGAGCCTGTCGTACGGCGTCGCCAGCGACAAGGGTTCGCTGATGTTCGGCCTGTCGCACAGCAAGCAAGGCGAAGTCTGGGCACGCGACCGCGCCATCACCGCCTACACCTACGGTCCGAACCATATCGAAGACGGCCTGGGCGCTGGCCCATGGGGCCGCATCACCCCGATCACGGCTGCCGGCACCTCGAACACCAGCGCCGCAGCCGGCGGCTTCAACCGCGTGATCAACCACACCGGCACCTATGACGGCGTGGGCACCAGCGCGGACGTTCGCAACCCGAACAACTACCACGCCTACGACAACAACTCGCCGCTCGACAAGTACAATTCGACCCAGGACATGATGTTCCAGGCGCCGAACGAGCTGACCTCGATCTTCACCAAGGGCACCATCAACCTGCCTGCGGACATGCGCTTCACCACCACCGCGATGTACGCCCAGCGTAACTCGTCGACCCAGGTGGCCGGCTATCCGCTGCAAAGCACCTCGCAGGTCGCCAACAAGGTGTACATCAGCAAGGACAGCTACTACAACCCGTACGGCAACTCGGTCAACCCGGGCCAGGGCATCGACCTGTTCTTCGCGCGCCGCACCATCGAACTGCCGCGTATCACCGACAACAAGAACAAGACCCTGCACATCGACGCCGCCCTGGAAGGCAGCCTGAACCTCGGCTCGTCGGCCTGGGACTGGAGCGTGGGCTACAACCACAGCTCGGTGACCGGCATTACCAACAGCAGCGGCAACATCAACCTGTTCCGCCTGGCCAAGGCCCTGGGCCCGTCGTTCATGGGCGCCGACGGCGTCGTGCGCTGCGGCACCAGCATGAACAACCTGGTCGATGGCTGCGTGCCGTTCAACATCATCGGCGGCCCATCGGCGTCGACGCCGGAAGCGCTGGCGTACATCAACCACCGCGGCGGCGGCACCTATGGCAGCACCGTCAACAGCGCAACCGCCGACATCAGCGGCGAGATCTTCCAGCTGCCGGCAGGCGGCCTGGGCTTCGCAGCCGGCCTGGAACACCGCGATGTGCGCGGTTACGACCGTCGCGACGCGCTCGAGCAGCAGGTCCTGACCACCAACCTGGCCGGTTTCGACACCGTCGGCGACTACAAGGTCAAGGAAGCCTATGCCGAGTTGAACGTCCCGGTCCTGAAGGACGTGCCGTTCGCAAAACTGCTGAGCCTGAACCTGGCAACCCGCTACTCGGACTACAGCAACTTCGGCGACACCACGAACAGCAAAGTCAGCGTGATGTGGAAACCGATCGACGACCTGCTGGTGCGCGGCACCTGGGCCGAGGGCTTCCGCGCCCCGGCCCTGGGCGACACCTTCGGCGGCGGC
>DNCF01000335.1:0-561 GCA_003484545.1 Massilia sp.
ACGCCGAGGTCGTGGTCAGGCGCCTGAACGGCCCGCCGCGCACGGTGTTCGCGAGCGGGCGCGCCCTGCACGCCACCGACGGCACCAACATCGGCGCGGTGATCGCCCTGAAGGACGTGACGGAGCTGCGCGAGTCGGCGCGCCGCCTGGAAGCGAGCGAACGCACCCTGCGCACGATCACCGACAACCTGCCGGTGCTGATCGCCTACATCGACCGCGAGGAGCGCTACCGCTTCGTGAATGCGACCTACGAGAAGTGGTACGGCGTGGCGGTGGCTGACATCCTCGGCAAGACCGTGAAGGAAGCGCTGGGGGAAGAACTGTATGCGCGCGACGCCGACTTCCTGCGCCGCGGCCTGGCGGGCGAAGCGGTGCGCTTCCAGACCCGGATGCCGGGACCGGACGGCCCGCGGACGGTCGAGGTCACCGCGATACCCGACGTCCAGGAAGGCGTCTGCCGCGGCGTGTATGCCCTCAGTGCCGACATCTCGGCGGCCAAGCGCCACGAGGAGGAACTGAACCGGCTGGCGCGCATCGACCTGCTGACCGGCCTGCCGAACC
>DNCF01000335.1:786-13387 GCA_003484545.1 Massilia sp.
CTGACCGGCCTGCCGAACCGGCGCAGCTATGGCGAGCGGATCGAGGAAGCGCTGCACCGCGCGCGCCGCGGCGGCCTGCCGATCGCCCTGATGTACCTCGACGTCGACCATTTCAAGCAGGTCAACGACACCCTTGGCCACGCCGCCGGCGACGCCGTGCTGCACGAATTCGCGCAGCGCGTCAAGGCCGCGGTGCGCATCACCGATACGGTCTGCCGCCTGGCGGGCGACGAATTCACGGTGATCGTGGAAGGCCTGAAGTCGGCCGAGGAGGCGGCCCTGGTGGCGGCCAAGATCCTGCAGGCCTTCGAGCGGCCGATGCTGCTCGAGCAGGGCGAATGGAAGGTCTCGACCAGCATCGGCCTGGCCTACAGCGGCAGCGCGGACATCGGGGCCGAGAGCCTGGGCGCCGCGGCCGACGCGGCGCTCTACAATGCGAAGAAGGAGGGGCGTGGGCGGTATGCGTTGAGGCAGGTCGATTGAGACCTGCGGGCAAGCGCGGGCAGGCTCATCAGGAGCGCCCGACAAGACGTCCTGGTTGCGATGACAGTAACGCTCCCTCAAATTGACTGGGTTGAACGCCCGCCAACGGTCAAGAACGGTCGCTCAAGAGTGCGCCGGCGGCCCAACGCACGGCCAGTCAGCGCGACAGCTTTTTTAATGTTGAGGAAAGGTAGCCTGCCTTGTTGATGCCAAACCCGAATGATGCCGTCTCCGATATCGCGACGCTCGAAAGAATTTATGGTGCGCCTGCTGCCGCATCGATAAAAAAAGAGATCGCGTACGTGCATCCCTGTTACCGGAAATTTATCGAAGCTGCACCGTTCGTACTGCTGGCAACGAGTGGAGCAGGTGGACTTGACCTGTCGCCCCGCGGCGACGCAGCCGGATTCGTTCGCGTTCATGACGAGAACACATTGCTGCTACCAGATCGACGGGGAAACAACCGGATAGACAGCCTGCGCAATATACTTCATGACCCACGTGTTGCTCTCCTGTTCCTGATACCCGGAATTGGAGAAACACTTCGCGTGGTGGGCAGTGCGTCGATTCATATCCAGCCCGATTTGCTGGCAACATTCGCTGTGGATGGGAAGTTACCTCGCTCCGTTCTAGCGATAAAGGTCGAATCGGTTTTCTTTCAGTGCTCCCGCGCCGTGCTGCGTTCGCATCTTTGGGATCCATCGAAGCACGTCTCACGCGATGATCTGCCTAGTCTTGGGAACATTCTGGCCGCCCTGAGTGACGGCGAAATTGATGGCCTCAAATACGATGGGGAACTGCCGGAGCGCCTCAAAGCCACGATGTACTGATCAACTTGTATCTTCATATCGGTAGCAGGCGCAGCACGGACGACGAGCAGGCATTCCTTTCGCTTGCCTGCTCGCGCATCCGTCAGGGGGCGGTCGAACGTTCTTCAGGCCCCCAAGACCCGCCGCGAGGGGCGGGCCGGATCAGCCCAGGTCGGACGCGTCGTGGCGTTCCGGCACCTGGTCTTCCGGGTTGCCGAACACGCGGTTGACCTTGCGCCCGCGGATCACGGCCGGACGCGCCGCGATCTCGTCGGCCCAGCGGCGCACGTGCTTGTACTCGTGCACCGACAGGAATTCGCCGGCGTTGTAGAGATGGCCCAGCACCAGCTGGCCGTACCAGGGCCAGATCGCCATGTCGGCGATGGTGTACTCGTCGCCGGCCACATAACGGTGCTCGGCCAGCTGGCGGTCGAGCACGTCGAGCTGGCGCTTGGTTTCCATCGCGTAGCGGTTGATCGGGTATTCGTACTTTTCCGGCGCGTAGGCGTAGAAGTGGCCGAAGCCGCCGCCCACGAAAGGCGCCGAGCCCATCTGCCAGAACAGCCAGTTCATCGTCTCGGTGCGCGCCGCGATGTGCTTCGGCAGGAAGGCGCCGAACTTTTCGGCCAGGTACAGCAGGATCGAGCCCGATTCGAACACGCGCAGGGGCTTGTCGCCGCTGCGGTCGACCAGGGCCGGGATCTTCGAGTTCGGGTTGGCGGCCACGAAACCGCTGGAGAACTGGGCGCCTTCGTTGATCTTGATGAGCCAGGCGTCGTACTCGGCGCCGCTGTGGCCCAGGGCCAGCAGCTCCTCGAGCAGGATGGTGACCTTCACGCCGTTCGGCGTGGCGAGCGAATACAGCTGCAGCGGATGCTTGCCGACCGGTAGCTCCTGTTCGTGGGTCGCGCCGGCGACCGGGCGGTTGATGTTGGCGAAGTTGCCGCCGGATGCGGTCGGGGTCCAGACTTTCGGCGGCTCGTACACGCCGTGCTTCTGCTGGTCGGTCATCGATTTCTCCTTGGGTTCGGGTTGGCTTGCATGCCTGACCAGATTCTAGCCGCACTCGCCGGATGGCGCTGGCAGGTGCTCCAGGTGCGGGCGGCCTAGGTGAAGCGCTTGGCGCCGGCAACGCAGGCTACGACGACCAGCGTCGAGGCGATCATGCCCCACGAGATCGCTTCGCCCAGGAATGCCGCCGCCAGGAGCAGGCCGAAGAACGGTTGCAGGAGCTGCAATTGGCCGACCCTGGCGATGCCGCCCAGCGCAAGGCCGCGATACCAGAAGATGAAGCCGACCAGCATGCTGAAGACCGACACGTAGGCGAGGCTGACCCAGGCCGGCGCGCCCACCGCACTCCACACGATGGGTGCGGTAAACATGGCGATGATGGCCATCGCCGGCAGCGACAGCAACAGTGACCAGGAGATGACCTGCCATCCGCCCAGGCGGCGCGACAGCGTGGCGCCTTCCGCATAACCCAGCCCGCAAAGGAGAATCGCGGCCACCATCAACGCGTTGCCGAGCATGGAGCCGCCGTCGCTGGTGGCGAGCGCAAAGCCGGCCACCGCCGCCGCGCCCAGGAGGGAGAATGCCCAGAACGCCGGCTTGGGTCGCTCGCCGCCGCGCAGGACGCCGAAGATGGCGGTCGCCAGGGGCAACAGGCCGATGAAGACGATCGAATGGCCGGCGGTGATGTGCTGGAGCGCGAATCCGGTCAGGAGCGGAAATCCAAGGACCACGCCGGCGGAAACGACCAGCAGCGGGAACAGTTCCTTCCTGGACGGCAGGGTCTGCCGCAGTCCGACCAGGAAGATCGCCCCGAGCAAGCCGGCAATCACGGCGCGCGCCGAGGTCAGGAACATCGGCGAAAAATCGACGACGGCAACCCGGGTCGCCGGCAGCGAACCGCTGAAGATGATGACCCCGATCAGGCCGCTGCCCCATCCGGCTGACGAACGTTCCATGTTTCCCTGCTTTCGGATTCCAAGTCATGCGACGTAGGATGACTGCGTCCGCACCGGTGGTCCGGGTTGCCGAGGAGCCTATGCAAGGGACTTGTCACGCGCAGGCGCTGACGGCGATTTGTGCCGCTTCGGCAATAATATCATTGCGCGCCTTGGCATTTTTTTCCGACTGTCGGGTGTAAATGGCCAGCACGATCGGCGCCTTGCCCGGTGGGTAGACCACCGCGATATCGCTGGCGCTGCCGTAGCTGCCGGTGCCGGTCTTGTCGGCCACCTGCCAGCCGGCCGGCACGCCGGCACGGATGCGCGCGGCGCCCGTCGTGTTCCCCAGCATCCAGTCGCGCAGGGTGTTTCGCCCCGCAGGCGGCAAGCCGTCCAGCAGCAACAGCTTGCGCAGCGTGCGCGCCATCGCCAGCGGCGTCGTGGTGTCGCGTTCGTCGCCAGGGGTTGCCGTGTTCAGCTCGGTTTCCCAGCGGTCCAGCCGGAAGTGTTCGTCGCCGAGTGCGCGCGCATGGCGCGTCAGGCCGGCCGGGCCGCCCACTTCGCGCAGCAGCACGTTGCCGGCGGTGTTGTCGCTGTATTGCAGGGTCGCGGCGCACAACTGCGCCACGCTCATGTCACCATCGACGTGCTTGCCGGTGATCGGCGACCAGTCGACAAAAACGGACTTCGGCAAGGGCAGGCGCCGGTCGAGCAAACCGGGTTCCCTGGCCGCGCGCGCCAGTACCGCCGCCGCCAGCACGACCTTGAACGTGCTGCACATCGGGAAGCGCTGGTCCTGGCGATGGCCGATCGTGCGTCCGGTGGCGGTGTCGATGGCGGCCACGCCGAGCTCGCCGTCCAGCCCGGCTTCGAGCGCGGCGAAATCGGCGGTGACAGTCGTCGGCGCCGCAGCCGCGGCAAGAGGCAAGGCGGCAAGCGCAAACACCAGGTGACGGCGTTGCATCGAAGGTGGCAAGAGTCGGGGTGGGCGCATCGGCGTATCGCGGCAGGGAAGGTTGGACTCCGAAGAGCCTGTCGGGCGCTCGAAGGCGCGGCAGGCGCCGCCTTCGAGCGCGAAGGAAGGGGCTCAGCCGCGGCCGAACTCCGGATTCGGGCGGGTCAGGTAATACCACTCCGAATTCGCGCCGGCCTTTGCGTCCGGGAACAGGATGCGGCCGCCGAACTCGGCCACCACCGGCGTGCCGTCGGCGCGGGTGCCGATCTGCTCGCCTTCGATCACCGGATCGAAACTGGCCCAGGCGCGGCTGAACTCGTCGCGGGCGTCGAGCTTGTCGTAGACCGCGACCATGTGCAGCGCTTCCATCTCGTCGAAGGGAACCGGTTCCGGGTCCGGCGCCTCGATCAGCTTCAGGTGGGCCAGGGTGTTCACGATGGCGCGGTAGGCCACTTCGGGCGCTTTCGGGTCGAGGTGCTGGCCGCATTCCAGGGTCAGCGCGTAGCCGCCCGTGGTGCGCATGTATTCGGTGGTGCCGACGCCGTAGCGCAGCACGGTTTCCAGTTCCGCGGCATTGCCGCGCATGCGGCGCTGGACGCCACCGCCGTAGGCCGCCATCCAGCCGGTCACGAAGCGGCGCACGCCCAGGCGGCGCGCCAGCGCGCGTTCCTTATCGGCATGCTGGAACGGTTCGAGTTCGCCGTCGTTGTTGACCGGGCCCACCATCACGAAGGGCTCGCCGTGGGCGGCGTTGAAGGAGTGCAGGTCGAGCAGCACGTCGTGCTGGGCCAGCAGCGGGCACAGCCAGTTGGCGACCTGGTCCTCGAAGTCCTGCGGGTCGTCTTTCGGGAACAGGTTGCGGTTCAGGTTGCGGTCGCCGTTGCGCTCGTTCTTGGCGTAGGCGAGGGGATTAACCACCGGTACGAAGGTGACGCTGCCGGCGACAATGCGCAGCGCGCCGCTGTCGAGTTCCGCCATCACCCGCTTGATCGCCTCGGTGCCGCAGATTTCGTTGCCGTGCGTCGCCCCCATGATGATGACGCGCGGACCCTGGCCGAGGCCGGTATAGTTGACGGATTTGAACTGGAAATTGCGGGCGGAGCTCATGCGATGGTGATCCAAGGAAATATCGGTGGCGACATTTTATCGGGAATCCCTGGCCCGCGTGCGTGCCGCATGGCATGATGCGCAACCCTGGCAACCTGTCCACGCAATGACACCTTCCCGCAGTACGCGCCGCAGTGACCGTGTCCATGGTCTCGACACCCTGCGCGCCCTGGCCGTCACCCTGGTGGTGCTGCACCACTACACGCTCTTCGTCTCGAACGACGACGATACCTTCGGCTGGGTCGGGCGCATCGGCTGGGCCGGGGTCGACCTGTTCTTCGCGCTGTCGGGCTACCTGATCGGCAACCAGATCTTCGCCGCGCTGGCGTCGAAGGAGGGCCTCTCGCTGAAGCATTTCTACGCGCGCCGCCTGCTGCGCACGCTGCCGAATTTCTGGGTGGTGCTGGCGATCTATTTCCTGTGGCCCGCCTTCGGCGAGGACGCGCCCCTGCTGCCGCTGTGGCGCTACCTGAGCTTTACCCAGAACATCGGCCTGGAACCGGGCACCGGTTTTTCGCACAGTTGGTCGCTGGCCATCGAGGAGCAGTTCTACCTGCTGCTGCCGGCACTGGCCATGTTGGGCGCCGCGCTGCGGGCGCGCATCTCGGTGGCCTGGATCGTCATCGGCGCCGTCGTCATCGGCGGCATGCTGCTGCGCGCCTGGCTGTGGAGCGCCCACGTCGACGCCCACAAGTATGGGATTTACTTCTATTACAAGCTCATTTATTACTCGAGCTTATGCCGTCTCGACGAGCTGGTGGCCGGTGTCGCCCTTGCGCTGCTGAAGAACCGCCATCCGCAAACCTGGGCCGCGCTGACGCGCCACGGCAGGGTGTGGCTGCTCGCCGGCCTGGCCGTGACCGCCCTGGCGTTCTGGCGCTTCCTCGACGATCACTACGGCTTCGCGCCGACGGTGTTCGGCTATCCGCTGCTGGGCCTGGGTTTCGGCCTGATGATCCTGGCCGCGCTGTCGGACCATTCCGGGCTGCGCGAACTGCGCATCCCCGGTGCCGCCAGCCTGGCGCTATGGTCGTATGCGATCTACCTGAGCCACCGCGGCGTGAGCGCGCTCGGCGCCCAGGTCCTGAGCACGCTCGGCTACGGGCCGCAGACGAAGGTGGCGATCGTCGCGCTGCTGGCGCTGTCGGTGCTGGCGGGCTGGCTGCTGTACCGGCTGGTCGAGACGCCCTTCATGCGCCTGCGCGAGCGCTACGTGCCGAGCAACCTGGCACGGCCGATGTTCAGTCGCGCGCCTCGATGACGTCGAAGGCCGCCGGCATCGCGCCCAGGAAGGCCAGGGTCGCGTGCACGCGTTCGCGCATGTCCATGCCGTTCGTCGCCTCGATGGCGGCGCGCAGGCCGGGCCGCGCTTCCAGCGTGTGCGGGCTGCGGTAGGCTTCGATCAGCAGGACCACCAGGTCAATCGGCGCGCTGCAGGACCGGCGCAGGCGGGTGTCGATCACGCCCAGCAGGGTGCGCTGCATGGCCGGGGTCGGGTTCACGATGTGGGCGAACACCGACGGCGTGTTGGCGATCGACTCGCACAGCGAGCGTTCGATGGCGTCCGGCTTCAGGTCGGAGGCGATGTCGAAGTAAGCCCTGTCCCAGCGCGTGCGCGCGTAGGCGTGGCCGGCGGGGAAGCGGTCGATGGTCTCGAAGCCCAGCGCGTGGCTCGCTTTCGAGAGCAGGTCGAGCACGATGGGCATCAGGGGCATGGCAGGAAAGGGTAGGCAGTGCACATGACGGAAGTGTAACGCAAGCGCGGCCGGGGAATCCATCGACTCCCCGGCCGCGTTTCAGCACATCAGATCGAGCGCCGTGGGAGCGTTCTTCGGCGCGCTAAGCGAAGCGTCCCGAACGGAAATCCTCGACTGCCTGATGCAGCTCGGCCTGCGTATTCATCACGAAGGGCCCGTACTGCGCGATCGGTTCCTTCAACGGCCGGCCGGCGATCAACAGCAGGCGGGTCGGCTGGGCCGCCTTGATCACGACGCCGTCCGATCCTTCCGCGTTGTCGAAGATCGCCATGCGCGTCTGCGGTACGCCCTTGCCACCGACCACCGCCTCGCCGCGGAACACGTAGATGAAGGCGTTGTGCCCGGCCGGCAGCGGCTGCTCGAAGGTCGCGCCTTCCGGCAGCGCGATGTCGAGGTAGAGCGGCTCGGTGCCGTCGCGCTGCACGGCGCCGGCCACGCCGTGGCTGCTGCCGGCGATGACCTGCACCGTGGCTCCCGCCCCGGTGCCAAAGCGCGGCACTTCCTCGTTCGGGATGTCGCGGTACCAGGGCGCGCTCATCTTGTCCTTCGCGGGCAGGTTGAGCCACAGCTGGAAGCCTTCCATCAGGCCCTCGTTCTGCTCGGGCATCTCGGAGTGGATCACGCCGCGCCCGGCCGTCATCCACTGGACGCCGCCATCGGTCACCAGGCCTTCGTTGCCGGCGCTGTCGCGGTGGCGCATGCGGCCGGTCAGCATGTAGGTGACGGTCTCGAAGCCGCGGTGCGGGTGCTCCGGGAAGCCGGCGATGTAGTCGCCGGCCTTGTCGCTGCCGAACGCATCGAGCATCAGGAAGGGATCGAGGCGGCGCTGCAGGGCTCCGGTGAGGACGCGGTTGATCTTCACGCCGGCGCCGTCCATCACGTACTGTCCGGCGATCACGCGCTCGACGCCACGCGGCTTCGTCACGGATTGGGTGTTCACTACCTGGGTCATCATCTTCTCCTTGTTTGCGCCGCCGCAGCGGCTGTTAAGTCTGTTAAGCCAGGGCCGCGTCGATCGCTGCGTCGGCCTCCGCCTGGCCCTTGGCCGCGGCATCCGGGCCCATGGACTGGCCGGCCGAGTACACGAAGGTGTGGTCGGTCATGCCCAGGAAGTTCAGCAGCATGCGCACGAAAGGCACCTGCGGATCGGCCTCGACCGGGTAGACGCCGCCGCGCGCGGTGGCGACGAACACCTTCTTGTTCTTCAGCAGGCCTTCCGGACCGTTCTCGGTGTAGCGGAAGGTCACGCCGGCACGGGCGATCGCGTCGAACCAGCTCTTCAGTTGCACGGGGATGCCGAAGTTGTACATCGGCGCACCGATCACGACCACGTCGGCAGCCTGCACCTGGGCGATCAGGGCGTCGTCCAGGGCCACGCGGGCGGCCTGCTCGGCAGTGCGCTGCTCAAGCGGGGTGAACAGGGCGCCCAGGGCGGTCTCGTCCAGCGTCGGGTGCGGATCGCGCGCCAGGTCGCGGGTCACGACAGTCGCATTCGGATTGGCGGCGACCAGCTTGGCGACGATGCTGTTGGCGACGCGGGTCGATTCGGACTGGGCGCCGCGCAGGCTGGAGGTGATCTGCAGGATGTTCATGGTGGCTTCCTTTGCTTGAAGGGGTTGTCGTTCGATGAGACGTACTTTAGCAATTCCAAAATCGAGCCGGAAGCCGCTAGAATGGATAACATTATTCAGTCAGTGGAACAATCATGGAAGTCGAACCGAATGACCTGCTGCTGTTCGCGCGCATCGTCGACGCAGGCAGCTTCAGCAAGGCCGCCGCGCGCGTGAACCTGCCGAAGTCGACCGTCTCGCGCCGCATCTCGCTATTGGAGGCGCGGCTGGGCGAGCGCCTGCTGCAGCGCACGACGCGCAAGCTGGTGCTGACCGAATTCGGCGCCAGCCTGCTCGAGCACGCGCGCAAGGTGGCCGAGGAAGCCGAAGCGGCCGGCGCCCTGGCCCAGCACCGCCAGGCTGCGCCCAGCGGGCGCCTGCGCATCTCGCTGCCGGCCGACTTCGCCAATCTTGGCATGAGCGCGATGATCGGGCGCTTCCTGGAGCGCTACCCGGCGGTGAACGTCGAGCTGGATTTGTCGCCGCGCCGGGTCGACCTGGTGGCCGAGAATGTCGACATCGCGATCCGCATGGGCGACCTGCCCGACGATGCGTCGTTGAACGCGCGCCGCGTCACGCTGCAGCGCTTCGGCCTCTACGCCTCGCCCTGCTACACGGCGGTGCGCGGCCTGCCGGAGCACCCGGACGACCTGCTCGGCCACGACCTGCTGTGCCTGCTCAGCCGCAGCGGCGGCGCCGTGCCCTGGGTGCTCACGCGCGGCAAGGTGCGCTGGGAGCGTGAACTGCCGGCGCGCCTGACCGCGAACTCGCCCGACCTGCTGGCGCGCATCGCCTGCAGCGGCGCCGGCATCGCGGCCAGCTCCGAGCTGTTCGCCGCGCCGCTGCTGCGCAAGGGGGAACTGGTGCGGGTGCTGCCGGAATGGGACATGCCGACCGCCACCGGCTGGGCCGTGTTTCCGGGACGGCGCCTGATGCCGGCCAAGACCCGGGCCTTCCTCGACATGATGGAAGAGATGTTCTGCAGCGAGGCGGGACGGGAGGAGGGGAGCTAAGGAAGCACTGATTTATTCATGGCGGCGGTCTCGACCACGAGAAAATGCGTCCTGCTGCGTTGTAAATCCTCGCGATACCTCGGTATCGCTCCGGTTTACGCCTTGCCGGCCACATTTTTCGTGTCCGATTCCTGCGCGCCAGAATAAATCACTGCTTCCTTGCGACGACGTCACTGTTCCCCATCCGGCAGCGCCGCCGGAGGGCCGATGCGCAGGTAGACGCTGGTGCCCTGCGCGCCGGCGCGGTATTCAGGGTAGGCGCCGGCCGGCAGGCGGATCCAGGCCCCGGCCGCGTATCGTTCCGCGCCCTCAAGGTTCGCGCCCGCAATGATCTCGCCGGCCAGCACCAGCAGTTCGGCGCCCTCCACCGGCCCGGCAAGGATCGCGGCGCCCGCGTCGACGCGCTGCAGCGAGACCTGTTCGGCGTCGGAGGAAAACAGCGGGCAGACCGCGCGCTCGTCCTCTTGGTGCCAGAAGGAGGGCGCACCGGTATCGATGCGCACGCGCTTGCGTTCGTCTGGCGCCATCTGGCGCAGCTTGACGAAGATGGTGGCGCCGCCGGAACTCGCGGGCGCATGCGCCGAGCCGGGCGGATTGCGCAGGTACCAGCCTTCGGGATAATCGCCATCCTCGTCCGAGAAGACCCCGGACAGGACCAGGATTTCCTCGCCGGCCGGATGCGCGTGGCGGGGAAAGCGCGAGCCGGGGGCATAGCGCACGATGCTGGTGGCGCGCGCTTTCTCGGCCCCGATCCGGTCCAGCATGACGCGCTCGACGCCGCTTTCCGGCGAAGCGACCCATTGGTACTGGTCGGGCGCGACGACGGCGCGGCGCGAGAAATCGGCATTGACGAGCATGGATGACCTGTTGGTGGTTTCTGGTACCGCGATTGTGGAGGAGAGCAGGCCTTGGCGCAAATGGGCGCATCGGTGCGCGATCCGAAGCAAGTCCCGATGGCCACGGCTTGCGTCGGGCCATCAGGCGCCCGGACGCCATTGCCGGGCATGCTATGATGCGCTCCAGACCGACCCATCCGCACGCCGCATTTGAAACACACGCTCTTCCTCTTCGACCTGGACGACACGCTGCTCGACTTTCGCGCGTCCGAACACCTCTCTTTCGAACGCACCCTGCGCGCGCTCGGCCTGCAAGGCGACATCGACGACTTGTTCCGCCACTACCAGGCGATCAACGTCGCGCTCTGGCGCAGCTTCGAAGCCGGCACCGTGACCAAGGATTTCCTGAAGGTCGAGCGCTTCCGCCAGACCTTTGCCTTTGGCGCGCTGGAGCTCGACCCGCAGGCCGCGAGCAGCCTCTATCTCGAGTCGCTGCCGCAGACCGTGGTGCTGGTCGAGGGCGCGCGCGAACTGTGCGCCAGCCTGGCCGCGATCGGCGAACTGGGCATCATCACCAACGGCGTCGACCACATCCAGAAGCGGCGCATCGCCAGCTCCGGGCTGGACGAATTCATTTCCTTCGTCGCGACCTCGGAAGCCTGCGGCCACGCCAAGCCGGACACCCGCTTCTTCGACTACGCGGCCGGCATGGCGCGCGCCTTCCGGCGCGAACAGACCGTGATCGTCGGCGACCGCCTGGACGCGGACGTCCTCGGCGCCAACCGCTTCGGCATCGATAGCTGCTGGTTCAACCCGGCCGGCATCGAGAACACCTCGCTCGCCATCCCGAGCGTCGAAGCGGCCAGCCTGCGCGAAGTGATTCCCGCGCTCGAAGCGCTGGCGCCGGCCTGAAACGCGCTCCGCCAGTTCATCTATACTCCCTCTCCAGGCCGGCACTGGGCCGGCACACAAGGGAGACAACAACGATGCTGAATCACGTCATGCTGGGTTCGAACGATATCGAGCGCTCGAAGCGCTTCTACGACGCGGTGCTGGGCACGCTCGGGGCAGGGGAGCCGGTGCGCAACCAGGCGCCGTCCGGCCACGTCCGCTATTTCTACCGTCACGACGGCAGCAACTTTGCCATCACCGAGCCGATCGACGGCGCGGCGGCGGCGCCCGGCAACGGCGGCACCATCGGTTTCAAATGCCACTCGCCCGAGCAGGTCCATCAGTTCCACGACACGGCGCTGGCGCATGGCGGCACGTCGATCGAGAACCCGCCGGGCCTGCGCGAAGGCAGCATGGGCGCCCTCTACCTTGCCTATGTGCGCGATCCGGATGGCAACAAGCTGTGCGCGATCTACCGTCCCCGCTAAACGTGCCAGGTGGCGCACGGCCGCGTGCAATCGAACTTCTTGAACGGACGACGTATCAAAATTTATAATGTCGCTCCGTACCGGGGGCCGGGCGGGCCATGCCTTGCCGGCCCGGCGCCGGATGCCCATTGACGACACCAGGAAGAAGCAGAGGACGGCCATGCACGGCGAACAGCTTTCCCAGAGAATCCGCGCGCTGATCCGCTCGCTGCCCCGCACCGGCATCACGCTGAGCGAATTGATCCACCGCGTCGGCAACGATGGCCTGCTGATCCTGGCCGCCTTGCTCACCCTGGTGTTCCTGATCCCGATTTCGATTCCCGGCGTCAGCACGGTGTTCGGCGCCGCCATCCTCCTGATCGGCCTGGCGCGCCTGTGCGGGCGCGAACTGTGGATCCCTGCGCGCCTGAAGCACAAGACCATCGCGACCAAGCGGCTGCGCCCGGTGCTGCGCAAGGCGCTGCCGCTGCTGCACAGGATCGAGCGCGTGAGCCGTCCGAACCGCATCGAATGGCTGGTGGCGGGCGGCCCGGTGCGGCGCATGAACGACGCCGCCCTGATCCTGGGCGCCGTGCTGCTGATGATGCCTTTCGGCCTGATCCCGTTCAGCAATACCTTCCCGGCCGTGGCCCTGCTGTTCCTGGCCATCGGCCTGCTGCAGCGCGACGGCGTCTGCGTGCTGCTGGGCTATGTCAGCAATGTC
>DNCF01000498.1 GCA_003484545.1 Massilia sp.
CATCGCCAGGAACTCGTCCTTGCGCTGGTCGGCCGCGCGCAGCTCGCGCTCGGCCAGGCTGCGCGCCGCCTCCTTTTTCTGCAGCGTGGCCGCCATCTCGTCCAGCGCCTCGGCCAACTGGCCGATTTCCTCGCGCTCGTAGGCGATGCCCGAACGGGCGTCGAGGTCGCCGGCGGCGATCCGGGTGGCGGTGTCCTTCAGCTTGCGCACGCGCTGCACGATCAGCACGTCGCCGGCGAGCCAGGCGGCCAGCAGGGCCAGCATGGTGGTGGCCAGCAGGCCGACCAGCGACATCATCTGCGCGCGGCGCGCGCCGGCGGTCACGGTCTCGGTCGGGATCCCGATCGTCACCGTGTAGTCGGTGAGGGCGGGCCCGCCCACGCGCGCGAACGTGTGCAGGCGCTCGACGCCGTCGTCGTCGCGGATCACCAGCGCGCGCCGGCCGGCGCCGTGCATGGCGTCGCGCATGCGGCTCGACACCCGGGTGCCGAACCAGCGTTCGGGGTCGGGCCGGCGCGAGATGATGGTGCCGTTGGCGTCGGTCGTGACCAGCACCGAGCCCGGCGGCAGGTTGATGTCGTTGACGAAGGTGTCCAGGCCGGCCAGGTCCATCGCCGCGAACACCACGGCGACCACGGTGCCGCTGCGGTCGATCACGGGATAGGTGAGGTTGATGGTGTGGCGCCGGATCACGCGGCCGAACACGTAGTCGCCGGCGATGAAGCGGCGCTCGGCAATCGCGCGCTTGAAGTGGCTGCGGTCGCCCAGGTTCACCGGATGCAGCATCGGCACCGCGCTGCAGCTGACCTCGCCGTTCAGCTGGATCAGGCCGAAGTTGACGTAGCCTTCGTTACGGTCGAGCACGTCCGCGAGCAGGGCATTGCAGCCGCTGGTCGGACCGAGCAGGTCGGGCACGCTGGCCAGGTCGACCAGGATCTGGCGCGCGCGCTCGATCGACTGCGCTTCGTTGGCGGCGGCAAGGTTGGTCAGGCGCCGCAGGTTTTCCTCGGAAGCCTCGACCGCCTGCTCGCGCTCGCGGATGCCGCCGACGACGGTCATCACGGCCAGCGGCAGGATCGCCAGCGCGACCAGCAGCATCAGCCTGCTGCGCAGGCTGTTGAGGCGGAACAGGCCAGGCCGGTTCATTTTCGCGCCGCGAACCTGTCGCCGAACGCGATCACGCGGCGCACGCCTTCCATCAGCGTGGCGACGTCGTCGGAGATGTAGCCGATGCGGATGTAGCCCGGCACGCCGAGGGCGTCGCCCGGCATGATCGCGACCTTCTCCTCCTCGATCAGGGCTTCGGCGAAGGCCACCGTGTCATGGGTGATGGCGCGCACGTCGCCCCACAGGTAGGGGCCGGAGTCGGGGCTGCCCATGACGATCCACGGCACGTCGGCGAAGCGGCGCACCACCATGTCGCGGCGCTCGCGGTAGTCGTCGATCATGTGCCGCTGCACGCCCGCGTCGAAGGCGGCCACGGTGGCGACCTGGGACAGGTGCGAGGCGGCGGCCGTGATCGGGCCTTGCAGGGTCTGCATGGCGCCGACCAGGGGCGCGGGCGCCAGGGCGAAGCCGACGCGCCAGCCCATCATCGCGTAGCTCTGGGAAGCCGAGAAGATGGTCACCACGCCCAGCGCGCGCCAGTCGCACAGGGCGGCGAAGCTCGTGTGGACGGGGCCGAAGGAGAGGTGCTCGTAGCTTTCGTCGACGATCACCTGGGCGCCGGTCGTCGCGACCCAGTCGCGGATGTGTTCCAATTCGGCGCGGGTATGGACCTTGCCGGTCGGGTTGTGCGGGTTGTTGATGATGACGATGCGGGCCTTCTCGTACGTGGCCAGGACCTCGGGCGTGATCTCGTCGGGCAGGTCGACCAGCACCGGGCGCAGGCCGAGCAGCTGGCAGGTGGCGACGTAGGCCGGCCAGTGCGGCTTGAAGATCAGCACGCTGTCGCCCGGGTCGCTCATCGCATACAGCGCCTCGTACAGGGCCTGCTTGGCGCCGTTGGTGACGATGACCTCGTCGGCGCGCGCCTCGACGCCGTTTTCCTTGCGCAGCTTGGCGCACAGGCGCTCGCGCACGTCGAGTGCGCCGACGACGCTGGTGTAGGGCATGGTGCGGACCTGTTCCACCGCCGCGCCGACGGCGTCGAGCACGGTGGGCGGGGCGGGGAAGTGCGAGATCGCGATCGAAAAGTCGATCACTTCCTGGCCCTCGTTCCGCATGGTTTCGACGCGGCCGTGCATGGCGGTGGTCGCCAGGGGCCGTGAATTGGCAATCCGTTGTGAGATCTTCATCGTTCTTATCGAGGTGGTTATCGGTTCCAAATGTGTCTCAAGTATGCCGGCCCGGCAAAACAATTTCCTGATTGTACTAAATTCTGAGGCGCGCACGACAGCCAATCGAACTGCCAGGTAACACCCCCCATGACATCCTGTAGCGCATCCCGTATGGGAGCCGGAACTGCGGCGGAAGTATTTGACATCTAAACTATTTGCTCATCTAATATGCTGTAGAAAAGACAACCGGAGCCGCAATGAACATCGTGTGCGTGGGAGGAGGACCGGCCGGCCTGTATGCCGCACTGCTGCTCAAGCAGGACGATCCTGCGCACGAGGTGACGGTGGTCGAACGCAACGGCCGCGATGACACCTTCGGCTGGGGCGTGGTGTTCTCGGACCAGACGCTGGGCAACCTGGAGGCGGCCGATCCGCCCACCGCCCGCGCCATCCTGAACGCCTTCAACCACTGGGACGACATCGCCATCCACTTCAGGGGCCGCGCCATCGTCTCCGGCGGCCACGGATTCTGCGGCATCGCGCGCCAGCGCCTGCTGGCGATCCTGCAGGCGCGCTGCGAGGAGCTCGGCGTGCGGCTGCTGTTCGACAGCCCGGTCATGGACGAGCTGGAGCTGGCGCGGCGCCACCGGGCCGACCTGGTGCTGGCCGCCGACGGCATCCACAGCCGCATCCGCACGCGCCACGCCGCCACCTACCAACCGCAGATCGAGCAGCGCCACTGCCGCTTCGTGTGGCTGGGGACCACGAAGAAGTTCGACGCCTTCACGTTCGCGTTCGAGCATACGCCGGACGGCTGGTTCCAGGCGCACGCCTACCAGTACGACGGCGAGACCTCGACCTTCATCGTCGAGACGCCGGACGAGGTATGGCGCGCCAGCGGGCTGGAAGACCTCGGGGTCGAGGACACGCTGGCCTTCTGCGAGCGCCTGTTCGCGCGCCACCTCGATGGCCACCGGCTGATGGCGGCGTCCGGCCATGTCAGGGGCTCGGCCATGTGGACGCGCTTCCCGCGCATCGTCTGCCGCGAATGGGTGCACTGGGAAGAGGTCGACGGCCGGCGCCTGCCCCTGGTCCTGATCGGCGACGCCGCCCACAGCGCGCACTTCTCGATCGGCTCCGGCACCAAGCTGGCGCTGGAAGACGCGATCGAGCTGGCGCGCCGCTGCGCCGGGCACGGGGTGGC
>DNCF01000497.1:0-281 GCA_003484545.1 Massilia sp.
GGCGCGCCGGCCGTGGCCTGGTTCAGCACCGCGATGGCGCATTTCCGCTTTTCGCAGGGCAATGCCGCCACCTTCCGTTCGAGCGAGCACATCCTGCGCAGCTTCTGCGCGACCTGCGGCACGACCCTGACGTTCCAGGACAACCGCTATCCCGACGAGATCGACATCGCCAGCGCCACCCTCGACGACCCGGCGCGCATGCCGCCCGGCGACCATACCTTCGTGCAATACCGGCTGCCGTGGATGCGCATGAGCGACGGCCTGCCGGCCTATCCGCGCAC
>DNCF01000497.1:386-2862 GCA_003484545.1 Massilia sp.
TCGGCATCGGCGGGGGGGGGGGCGGGGGGGGGGGGGGGCCGCGCGGGCCCCCCCCGCCCCCCCCCCTGCCGGCCTATCCGCGCACGCGTTCGGAAGGCCAGGGCTGAGGGGGAATGTCCGATGCCGGCTGGGTGAAGCACAGCACATACGCGGCCGGGCGCCGGCGCTAGAGTCGGGGGTAACGCTCACCTGGCCAGGAGGCCCCATGGATTCGATCAACCAGCAACAGCCGGAAACCAACCGCCGCGACCTGAGCGGCGTCGATGCCATCGCGCGCATCCGCGAGACGGCCGACGCGGCCAAGACCTGTTTCTTCTGCACCGGCGGGAATACGGGCCCGAGCCGCGGCGTGCGGCCGATGAGCGTGCTGCAGGCGGACGAAGCCGGCAACCTGTGGTTCATGAGCGCCAGCGACAGCCACAAGAACCAGGAGCTGGCCGCCAACCCGGCCGTCATCCTGTTCTTCCAGGAGAGCAAGCACGCCGGTTTCCTCCAGCTCGACGGCGAGGCGACGATCTCGCGCGACAAGGCGAAGATCAAGGAACTGTGGGACTTCACGCTGAAGACTTGGTTCACCGAAGGCGAGGACGATCCGCGCATCACCCTCATCAAGGTGAGGCCGCGCGAAGGCTATTACTGGGATAACAAGCACGGCCAGGCGGTGGCCGGCGCCAAGATGCTGGTCGGCGCGGCGGTCGGCAAGACCCTGGACGATTCGATCGAAGGCCGGCTGACGGTCTGAAGCTTCGCGTGTTATTGGTGTGGCGTGAAATAATATTTCTCAAGGAGCAAATACTTGAAATAATATTTCAAACGCGCCTGCGTAACGCCGGGCGCCGGTGCCGAATCGGATAGTCACCAGTGGGAAATGCTGACCGTGAGTTATGCGCGCAGGGTAATTTCTCCGTTGATATAGCGCAAAGGCGTGCTCGATGACATACTCTTGGTGATTGGCAATTAACCATCACTGTACGGAGCGTTTGATGACCTTCACCGAATCGATCGAGCAATGCTTCAAGAAATACGCCACCTTCGAAGGGACCGCTTCGCGTTCCGAGTACTGGTGGTTCGCCCTGTTCATTGTCCTCGGCAACTTCGGACTCAGCCTGATCAGCGATGGCCTGTCGATGCTGTTCGCGATCGCCACGTTCATCCCGAGCATGGCCGCCGCCTGCCGCCGCCTGCACGACACCGACCGCAGCGGCTGGTGGCAACTGTTGATGTTCATTCCGGTCATCGGCTGGATCATCCTGATCGTGTTCCTGGCCCAGGAGCCGCGCGCGAACCGCTACGGCGTCGTCAGCCGCGTCACCGCCTGAGGGAGCGCAGGCGACGGCTTCGTCCCTGCACATCCGGCCAGCCGTGCACCCGATTTGCGCCTAGCCAGTAGAATGGGCCCACTTTTGAACAGAAGGGGGTTGCATGAAACGGACAGCATTGATCGCGGGCGTGACCGGCATCGGCGGTAATCATCTCGCGCGCGAACTGCTTGCCAATGGCTGGGAAGTGGTCGGCCTGTCGCGCCGCGCGCCGAAGGACTTGCCGGGCGTGCGCCACGTCGCGGCCGACCTGATGGACCCGGCCACGCTCGGGGCCGCCCTGGCGGATGTCGCCCCGACCCACGTCTTCATCACCACCTGGATGCGCCAGGACACGGAAGCCGAGAACATCCGCGTCAACGCCGCGCTGGTGCGCAACCTGCTGGACGCGCTGTCGCCGCAACAGAGCGTGCGCCACGTGGCCCTGGTCACCGGCCTGAAGCACTACCTCGGCCCCTTCGAGGCCTATGCCAGCTCGGGCACGCTGCCCGACACGCCGCTGCGCGAAAGCCAGCCGCGCCTGCCGCTGGAGAATTTCTATTACGCCCAGGAAGACGAAGTCTACGCCGCCGCCGCGCGCGACCGCTTCACCTGGTCGATCCACCGTCCGCACACCATTATCGGCCTGGCCGTCGGCAACGCCATGAACCTCGGCACCACGCTGGCCGTCTACGCCAGCATCTGCAAGGAGACCGGGCGCCCGTTCCAGTTCCCCGGCTCGGAGGCGCAGTGGAAGGGCCTGTCCGACGTGACCGATGCGCGCATGCTGGCCAGGCAGCTGGCTTGGGCCGCCGACACCGACGCGGCGAAGAACGAGGCCTTCAACATCGTCAACGGCGACGTGTTCCGCTGGAGCTGGCTGTGGCCGAAGCTGGCCGACTGGTTCGGCGTGGAAGCGGCCGGCTACAACGGGCAGGTCCGGCCCCTGGAAGCCGCGATGGCGAACGACCGCGCGCTCTGGCGCGAGATCGCCACCCGCCACAACCTGGCCGAGCCCGACCTCGACCGCCTGGCTTCGGCCTGGCACACGGATCTCGACCTCGGCCGTCCGCTCGAAGTGATGACCGACATGGCCAACAGCCGCCGCCTCGGCTTCAGCGCGTACCAGGCCACCGACGACTCCTTCTTCGACCTGTTCGCGCGCCTGCGCGCCGAGC
>DNCF01000496.1 GCA_003484545.1 Massilia sp.
GCCCAGCGGCGCGGCCTTCAGGAAGCTGCGGCGCGCTGGATCGGGCTGCGCCGGCGCGGCCGGCTGCGTTGCGGGTGCGTGCTCGTGTTTCATCGCCTCGTCCTTCGCTTGCTTGGGTTACGGTTAATCATCGAAGCCATCCTCCACCAGGAAACCCGCCGCCTCGATCTCCAGCAGCGCACCGGCGAAATCGGCCACGACGCGGTAGAAATTGGCGCCCTCGGCGCGGCGGATATCGTCCAGGCAGCGCTCGTACCAGGGCGCGATGCGGGCCTCGAAGAAGGCCTTCTGCGCGGACAGCGGCTGGCGCCGGATGCCTGGCGCGCCGGCGACCAGGACGCGCATGGTCTCGCACAGCGCGCCCAGGTGGTCCTCGAATTCCGCGACGCCGCGCACGCGGCCGATCCCGAAGCGCGCCAGGTCGCCGCGCAGCTCGGCCAGCGGAGCGTCGTTCATGAAGCCGGACAGGTAGAGCGAACCGTAGGGATTCAGGGTCGGGGTGCCGTCGCTGACGAAGAGACGGTCGAATTCCTCGGCCACCGCTTGCGCATCCATCACGCCGGACGCGAGAACGAGCTTTTCCCAGGCCCGTTCGAGCGCCGGGTCGCCGCCTTCGGAAAGGATGGGATCGGCCGCCGCCAGCTGCTCCAGCAGGAGCTCGCCCGGGGGCGCCAGCAGCAGGCGCGCGGCGAGGGCGTACAGGTCGGCCCGGGCCTGGTCTTCGCTGGACAAGGGGTGCGCCACAGGGTGTGCCACATCGACCGGGGCGCGGACGGCGTCATTAGCCGGAGTGGAAGTGTGTTCGGGTAATGCAGACTGCATGGACACTGAGGCGCTCCGTTAATAAATCTTTATCGAAAGTGTAGTCCCTCACCCCGCAGAGGCGCGCACGTTTGAAACCGCTTGCATATCTCGACACTTACCAACAAGTAAAGCCGAGCGCCGTCCTAGCGCATGCCGGCCGCATGCATGATCATGCGGATCAGTCCAGCGACCAGGAACAGGGCCGCTACCCCGGCCGCCCACAGGCCGGCCATCCAGCCCAGGCGGCGCAGCCACAGCGGCGCCGGGCGCTTGTTGGCTTGCCTGTTGAGGCCCGGCTCGGGACGGGAGCGCTCGCGCATCAGTGGTACCCCGCGTCGGCCTTGACCTTGCCGCGGAACACCCAGTACGACCAGATCGTGTACATCAGGATGATCGGCAGGATGAACAGCGTTCCCACCAGCGCGAAGCCCTGGCTGGCTGGCGGCGAAGCCGCTTCCCAGATCGTGATGTGAGGGGGAACGATGTGCGGCCAGATGCTGATCGCCATGCCGGTGTAGCCGAGGAAGACCAGGGCCAGGGCCGCCACGAAAGGCCAGCGGTGCGGTCTGCCCTTGAGCGAGCCGAGCAGGAGCGCGATTGACAGCAGCACCAGCACCGGCACCGGCGCCAGGAACAGGATGTTGGGGAAGGTGAACCAGCGGTCGGCCACCGCCGGGTCGCGCAGCGGGGTCCAGATGCTGACGACCACGATGGCGCCCAGCAGCATCAGCGCGAAGGGACGCGCCACCTGCACCATGCGTTCGTGCAGTTCGCCCTCGGTCTTCATGATCAGCCAGGTGCTGCCCAGCAGGGTGTAGGCGATGATCACGCCGAAGCCGGCCAGGATCGGGAACGGCGCGATCCAGTCGAGCACGCCGCCGGCGTAGCTGCGTCCGGACACCGCGATCCCGTCCAGGAAGGCCCCGAGCGAGACCCCCTGGAAGAAGGCCGCCGTCACCGAACCGCCGATGAAGGCCTTGTCCCACAGGTGACGTTCGTGCTCCTTGGCCTTGAAGCGGAACTCGAAGGCCACGCCGCGGAACACCAGGCCGACCAGCATGAAGATCAGCGGCAGGTAGAGGCCGGACAGGATGATCGAATAGGCCACCGGGAAGGCCGCCAGCAGCCCTTCCCCGCCCAGCACCAGCCAGGTTTCGTTGCCGTCCCAGACCGGGGCGACGGTATTCATCATGGTGTCGCGGTCGCGCTTCTGCTTCACGAAGGGGAAAAGGATGCCGATGCCGAGGTCGAAGCCGTCGAGCAGCACGTACATGAAGACGGCGAAATAGATGATGACGGCCCAGATGACCGAGGTGTCGATGCCCATGTTTCAGCTCCTCTTGCCGTCGCCGCCGCTGCCGGCGCCCTCGGCCGTGCCTTCGTCGTCGTTGTCCACGTCCGCGGCCGAGAGCGGACGCATCGGCGTACGGCCCTCGCCCGGCCCGCCTTCGGGAGCGCGGTTCAGCGCGAAGTGCTGGGGCCCCTTGCGCATCAGGCGCAGCACGTAGGCAGTGCCGGCGCCGAACACGAAGAAATAGGCGACCACGAAGATCGCCAGCGTCAGGGCCAGGGCCGGGGCGCCGTGCGGCGACACCGCGTCGGCCGTACGCAGCACGCCGTAGACCACCCAGGGCTGGCGCCCGACCTCGGTGGTCACCCAGCCGGCGAGGATGGCGACCAGCCCGGCCGGCCCCATCCACAAGGCCGCACGCAGGAACAGGCGCCTGGTGAAGATCTGGCCGCCGCGCCGCAGCAGCAGGCTCCACACGCCGAGCGCGATCATCAGCAGGCCCAGGCCGACCATCAGGCGGAAGCTCCAGAACACGATCAGGGAATTCGGCCGCTCGTCCTTCGGGAAGTCCTTCAGGCCGGGGAACTGGCCGTCCCAGCTGTGGGTGAGGATGATGCTGCCCAGGCGCGGGATGCCGACGGCGTAACGGGTTTGTTCGGCCTCCATGTCGGGTATGCCGAACAACAACAGCGGGATGGCTTCGCCCGGCTCGTTCTGCCAGTGCCCTTCCATCGCCGCCAGCTTGGCCGGCTGGTGCTTGGCGGTGTTCAGGCCATGGAAGTCGCCGATGACGGCCTGGATCGGGGCGACGATGAGAAGCATCCACATCGCCATCGAAAGCATCTTGCGCACGGCCGGATTGTCGCGCCGCCGCAACAGTTGCCAGGCAGCGACCGCGCCCACGATCAGGGCCGTGGTGAGGTAGGCGGCGACCACCATGTGCATCAGGCGGAACGGGAACGAGGGGTTGAACACGATCGCCAGCCAGTCGGCCGGCACCATGCGCCCGCCCTCGATGGCATAGCCCTGGGGCGTCTGCATCCAGCTGTTGGCGGCCAGGATCCAGGTTGCGGAGATGAGGGTGCCGATCGCGACCATGCAGGTGGCGACGAAGTGCAGCTGGGGGCCGACGCGGTTCCAGCCGAACAGCATCACGCCCAGGAAGCCGGCCTCGAGGAAGAAGGCGGTCAGGACCTCGTAGGCCAGCACCGGTCCCATGATACTGCCGGCGAACTCGGACATGGCGCTCCAGTTGGTGCCGATCTGGTAGGCCATCACGATGCCGGACACGACGCCCATGCCGAACATGACGGCGAAGATCTTCAGCCAGAAGTGGTAGAGGTCGACGTAGACCTGGCGCTTGGTGCGCAGCCAGGACATCTCGAGCACGGCCAGGTAGCTCGCCAGGCCGATGGTCACTGCGGGGAACAGGATGTGGAACGACATCGTGAATGCGAACTGGATGCGTGCCAGATCCAACGCCGATAGGCCGAACATGAACCCTCCTCTGGTCTGCGGTGTCCAGAATCTAGCACGCCTGGCCTGGCGCACAATTGGCGTTGTTGCCACGGCTTGAGCGGCCTGGGTCCGGGTGTCGCCCGCGTCATTGCACCTGTTTATCATCCTTTTCCGGCTGGACAGCGAACGCGCAAAGAGTGGCCAAGGCGCCGGACCGGACTATAATTCGCGTATTGACCGCGACTTTTCGTAGACCGATGACCCAAGTCACCCGCTCCCCCGCTTCCTCCCCGATCAGCATCCAGGCGCTCAAGGCCAGCTGCGGCGCCTGCAGCATGCACCAGCTCTGCTTGCCGATGGGCCTGGAAAACGCGGACATCGAGCGGCTCGACAAGATCATCGGCCGGCGCCGCCGCCTGGAGCGCGACGAGCGCCTGTACGCCATGGGCGAGCCCTTCCGCAGCCTGTACGCGGTGCGCTTCGGCCACTTCAAGACCTACCAGGTGAACGCGGCGGGCGAGCAGCAGATCACCGGCTTCCAGATGGCCGGCGAACTGCTGGGCATGGATGCGATCAGCGGCGACCGCCACCATTGCGACGCGGTCGCGCTGGAAAGCAGCGAGGTATGCGAGATCCCCTTCTCGCGGCTGGAGGAATTGTTCGGCGAAGTGCCGGCCCTGCTGCGCCACTTCCACCGCATGATGAGCCAGGAGATCACGCGCGAACAGAACGTCATGCTCCTGCTGGGCAACATGCGCGCCGAGCAGCGCTTCGCGGTGTTCCTGGTGAACCTGTCGGCGCGCTACGCCGCGCGCGGCTATTCCTCGACCAGCTTCGCGCTGCGCATGTCGCGCGAGGACATCGGCAATTACCTGGGCCTGACCATCGAGAGCGTGAGCCGCCTGCTGTCGCGCTTCAAGAAGCAGGGCTGGATCGCGGTCGACAAGCGCGAAGTGACCCTGCTCGAACCGGCCCGCCTGCGCGCGATCGCGGCCGGCACCGAGCAGTGCAGCCCGATGGCGTGACCGGTTCGCTTATTTAAAAAGTCACCTTGACCGATTGGGCGCTGCGCGTGGCCGGGCCGTGGTACACGGCTTCGATGTTGTTGCCGTCGGGGTCGAGCACGAAGGCGCCGTAGTAGCCCGGATGGTAGTGGCGCTCGCCGGGCGCGCCATTGTCCCGGCCGCCGGCCCGCAATGCCGCTTCGTAGAACGCATCGACCATGGCGCGGTCGGCGGCCTGGAAGGCCAGGTGGTGGCGGCCGGTCAGCACGCCCTGCGCCGCCGCGCTGCCGGGCGTCGAGACGAAGAGCTCGTCGGCCCAGAAATAATCCTCGCCCTCGCCGCCCAGCGGCACGCCCAATACCTCGAGCACCGCCCCGTAGAACTTGCGGGCCGCGCCAAGATCGCGCACGACGAGCTGGAGGTGGTCGATCAGACGTCCGCGATGCAATTCCTGGGTTTCCATGCTGCGCTCCTTGTAGAGTGGTCGAGGGAAGTCAGAGTATGCCTCAATTGGCGTGATCCGCGTGGTGCCTGTTGAGCAGCGATCGGCTAATGAAAGAGACGGCGTCAACGGTGGGCATCCCGTGCCCACGCGGACATTTGCGTTGCGTTGCCGCGTTCAGTACTTGTGAAGCTGCGTCAAGGAAGAGCGTCCCGGTGCATTCCCGGAACGCTCCCGCCTGTTCGCCGACACCGCCATTCGAACTGGCCCAGTTGATTGATCAAGCGTTCGCGTGGGCACGCAGTGCCCACCCTACGGTCCTGAACAAGCCCGCTGCGACGCGAACGCCCGATCGGCGGACTACGCCTTCGCCTTTTCCTTCGCAATCCACTGGTCGACCAGCTGGCCCAGCACCTCCAGCGGCACCGAACCGCTGCTCAGGACCATGTCGTGGAAGCCCGGCAGCGAGAACTTCTCGCCCAGTTCCGCCTTGGCCTTCTCGCGCAGTTCGACGATGCGCAGCATGCCGATCATGTAGGCGGTGGCCTGGCCCGGCCAGGCGACGTAGCGGTCGACTTCCTCGACGTTGATGCCGTAGTCGACCGCCTGCTGGCGCGTCCAGCCCTTGGTGTGCA
>DNCF01000176.1 GCA_003484545.1 Massilia sp.
TTTATGCGCCGGGCGATTGGCCGCTGTGGCAAGCGGCCGAGCGGCGCGATGCGACGGCGCGCTATGCGGCGCGCACCGTGGCGCCTGTGGCGCAAAGTCAGGGCACGCTGCCGGGCTGGCCTTTCGCCGTCGTGTTCGCGCTTGCCATGCTGTGCCTGTGGTGGCGCGAGCGGCGTTGAGGACTCGGAACAAAACTTGAGTTGCGTGATGAGCAACGCCACGCTTAGATGATCGTTGATAACTTCTGTTCTCGGCCAGAAGCGGACCTCCTTCACTCCCCAATCGATGCCAACTGCCCCTATCACTGTGACGTATGACCCGCCCGAGCACGGGTGGGTTAAGCTACGCCTGACCATTGCCGATCAGGAACTACAGATAGACGCGTCTGACGTTCCTAACAATCCGGTTCAAGAACTGGCGGTTGCTGTGCGTGAGATAAGCGAAGGCCGCAATGCGTCAGTTTGGTGGCATCTTGAACCCGAGTGGTACGTCATGAGCTTCAGCCACGTCTTGGAGGGCATTCGATTAGAAATCGAGCACCTCAAATCGCCTGATGATGCCACCTCGAAACAGTCGATTGTTGTCTACTCTGGCGCGGACGTGCTCCGGCCATTCCTGTTCTTCCTGCAAAACTTTCGATCAAAGGGGTTTACTGAACCCAACTGGCCTGACGTTGACTGGCGCCCACTGGACCAGCTTCGACCTCCAAAGCTGTAAGTCGTAGCCCCACTGTCCGCTTCGGGTCGTAAGCGGACGCTACAATACGACCAGGAACGAAGACTGGTTTGCCGCACCACAGATGTATTGGCACAGTCGCGTATTCGGTAAGCCTGCCCGCTGACAGCGCGGCTAACCGAGCTCGCTCAGCGTGCGGCAGCCGCCATCGCAGCCCCCGGCTGCACCAGCTGCAAGTTAGCAGCCCCACCTCGCACCGGTGTCGCCGTCTCGCCAAACTGATACGCCCCCGCCTCGTGCATTTCCCACGCGCCGTCCCCCATCAGGCGCAGCACGTGGGTATGGTGGCGCAGCACGGCGGCGCGGTGCGCGATGCTGATCAGGGTGGTGCCGTTCGCGCGCAGGCGCGCATAGAGTGCGGCTTCGTTGGCGCTGTCGAGCGCGCTGGTCGCTTCGTCCAGGATCACGATATCCGGCTTGTGCACCAGCACGCGGGCGAAGGCCAGGCGTTGCTGTTCGCCGACCGACAGCAGCTTTTCCCAGTCGTGCACGGCGTCCAGGCCGCCCATGCGTTCGGCCAGGCGCGGCAGGTGCACCTCCTTCAGGATGGCCAGCAGCTGCGCGTCGCTCAGGTCCGTGCGCGCGCTGGGATAAATCAGCTGGCTGCGCAGCGTGCCCGTTTGCAGGTAAGGCTGCTGCGGCAGGAAGAAGAAGTTTTCCTGCGGCGGATGATGGATCACGCCGCTGCCCGTATTCCACAGGCCCGCGATCGCGCGCAGCAGCGAACTTTTGCCGCAGCCGCTTTCGCCGGTGATGAGCAGGGCGTCGCCCGGCTTCAGGCTCAGGTTCAGGTCCTTGATGAGCACCCGGTCCGATTGCGGCGGGTGCAGGGTCAGGGATTCCAGCGTCAGCGCCGCGCCCGGGCGCATCTGGATGCGCGGCTGCGTGCTCTCGGCAGCCTGCGCTTGCGCCTCCGGCAGCATCAGCCTGGACAGGGCCTGCAAGCGGTCGATGCCGGCCACGAAGCGGCTCAGGCTTTCGAAGTTATCGACGATCAGTCCCACGGCGGCCAGCACGGCGGTGAATGCTCCTGCCGCCTGGACGGCCCGGCCCACTTCCAGTTCGCCCGACAGGACGCCCTGGGCCAGGATCACGAACGGCAGCACCAGGGTGAGCTGGCTGAAGGTGCGCTGGAACAGGTTGAGCGAGCACTGCTTGCGGATCAGCTGCCCGAAATTCTGGATCACCTGCTCGAACTTGCCGTCGATGTGCGCGCGTTCCTGGGCTTCGCCGCGATAGAAGGCGATCGATTCGGCGTTTTCGCGCAGGCGCATCAGGCTGAAGCGGAAGTCCGCCTCGCGCCGCAGCTGCCGGAAGTTCAGCTGGATCAGCGGGTTGCCGTAGATGTAGAGGGCGACCACGGTGCCCGCCAGCGCGTACACGGCCAGCACGCCGACCAGCAGCCGCGAGATCGACCACAGCACGGTGCTGAACGCCACCAGCTGCATGATCGAACCGAGGAAGATCAGCAGGAAGTGGATGGAGCGTCCGGTAAAGGTGTTGATGTCCTCGCTGATGCGCTGGTCGGGGTTGTCGATCTCGCTGTCGGCACGCAGGCGATAGTACTTGCGCCCTTTCAGGTAGCCGTCGAGGAAACGGCCCGTCAGCCAGCGCCGCCACTGGTTGGCGAAGCGGTCGCGCATGTAGTAGTAAAAGGCGTAGACCGGTATCGCGAAGGCCAGGACCAGCAGGCAGGCGCGCACCGAGGTCCAGAAGCGGTCGCCGTTCCTCGCCGCCAGCGCCGAGGTCATCTCGCCGGCCTGGTCGTTCAGCATGACCGCGAGTTTGGTCTCGACCAGCATCAGCGCGATCAGCAGCAGCAGCAGGGTCCAGGCCGTTCGCTTTTCCTCCCCCAACCAGTATGGTTTCGCCACATTGACGAATTGCTTCCAGGCCGCGAGCGACAAGGGTGCTGCGCGGCGCCGCTTGTCCTGCGCCGCGGGAGTCTCTCCGGTCGCGGCGCCGGTGGTGGCGGAGGCAGGCGCGACGGGAGGCGCGAGGGTAGGCGTAGTCATGGTCGTTCGATGTCGGTGATCGCCTGGGTTTCCAATGCACCGGCGCGAGCGATGTCGATGATCCCGAAGAATGTGCAGGAAAGCGTGCCGGAAGGCGTCCCGGAGCGCTGCATGCCCTCGCTCGTGCCGTCGTTCTAGGGCCGGGCGGGTCCTGTCGCCCAAGCCGTACGCTCAGCATACGACTGCGCATGGAGCTGTTCCGTGCGAAAACGGACATAGCGCTCGCTGCTCTTTTGAACAGTAAGGGGCGGAGCGCGGCGAACGGGGCGGGGGAGGTCCGGGTCGCGAAGCCGGCCTGTCCCTGAACGAAAACGGCCCGGCCGAAGTCCGACCGGGCCGTGATGGCGGCACTACCTTATACCGTCCGCGTTTTGAACATGGACGGCGGCCGGAAGGCATGGCTGCCGGAGCAGCCTGTGCCTTGCATGCCGCGCGTGCTTAGTTGTTGCAGCCCATGGTGGCGATGCGGTCGTAGGCAGCGCGGGCCCTGACCAGGCCATAGCCGTACTTGTCGTCGCGGCCGGCCGCGCCCAGGTCCTCCGCCGATTTGGCCAGCGTGTTGCGGATCTGTGCAGCCGAGCATTTCGGGAAGTAACTCCACACCAGGGCGGCGACGGCAGCGGCATGCGGCGTCGCCATCGAGGTGCCGTCGAAGTAGGCGTAGTTGCCGACCTTGACCGAGACGGTTGCCGACTGGCCCAGCTGCGCGAGCATGGCGGTGCCTTCGGCCTGCGATGCCGCGACAGAAGGAATGGTCGTGACCGTGTCGCCCAGGGTCGGATTCAGGCTGCCCGCCACGTTGTTGTACAGGACTGCGCCGACGCCGCCGCTGGCCTGGCAGTTGGCGACCTTGACGCCGAACGCCAGGCCGGCGCCGCGCGAAATCAGGCAGACCTTGCCGGCCATCGCCGGGTCGACCGTACCACCGAAGCCGAAATCGGCCAGCGGCGCGGTGACGGTCGCGCGCGGCGAACCGGTGACCGAGCCGACTTCATAGGGCTTGGCGCCCACGTTCAGCGACGACACCAGGGCGGTGCCCATCGGCACGGTCGACAGGACGCGAACGCCCGGCGCCGACAGCTCGACTTTCGGGTTGTAGTTCGAGAACGTGGCCCAGTTCTTGTTGCTGTCGAGTGCGCCGACCGAAACCACGCTCTGGTAGCCGGCGGGCCAGCGTGGCGCCGTGGTGCCGGCGTTGCTGGAAGCGGCAAAGGACAGGATGCCCTTGGCTGCCAGCGCGTCGAACGTGGCCTGCTCGGTGCTGCTTGGCTCCGGGCCGCTCAGCGACATGCTGATGATGTTGGCACCGGCATCGGCGCAGCGGTTGGCGGCGTCGGCCAGTTCCGACGAATAGGCCCAGCCGTCGGCGCCGAAGACCTTGACGATGTGCAGCTTCAGCTGGCGGTTGGGGATGACGCCGACCACGCCGACACCGTTGTTGTTGAGGGCGGCAATGGTGCCGGCGACGTGGGTACCGTGGCTGTTTTCGTCGGTGTACCACCAGCCTGTGCCGGGATCGTATTCACCAGTGACGGTGCCGTTGTCGTTCAGGTCTTCGTGGCTGCGGTCGTAGCCGGAATCGATGATGCAGATCTTGCGGTTGCCGGTCTTGGAACCGCCATTCGGCAGCTGGTCGGCCTGGGTCATGGTGATGCCATACGGGACGACCTGGCCCAGGTAGTACGCCTTGCCGGAAGCGGGCTTGGCCGCGGCGCCGATGTCGGTCGGGGCCGCGTAGTCGGGGCGCATCTCCATCGATGGGAGATAACGCGGCGGGTCGACTTCGACGTAGGACACGTTCTTGTCGTCGCGCAGGGCGGCTACTTGTTCCGGCGCCAGTTCGACCGACATCGCATTCATGCCGCGGATCTTGCGCTTGACGTTGCCGCGCGCGCGAATGACTGCCGCGTTGGCGTCGTTGTCGGCGCCGGCCTTGAAGCCGACGATGTAGCGGGCTTGCGGCGCGGCGCTCGCAGTACTGGACGCCAGGCCCAGCACGGCGGCCGAGCACAGCATGGCGAAAGTGGTCAGTGGAAGAATGGCATGATGACGTTTCACGTATGTCTCCAATCTTGTTGTGTGTGTAAGCGCCTATCCCAGTAGTCAGGAGTCGGACCGGACGCGCCTGGCAAGCATGGGCGGCATTGCTCGTTGTTGCGTGGTTCGCCACGCGGCCTTCTCGCGCCTTGCCCGCGTTCGCCATGCATCGCCATGCGCTTCCCCGTGTCTACCGGGATAGGCTCCAGGCGAGGCGACTCGCGGCAGCCGCCGTACGCCGGTCAGCGTAGCAAGCTCAGCGCCAAATGATCCTAAGTGCGGACCATGGCATCGTCAACAACATTCTTGGCACATTTCGCTTGTCTGTTTTGAAACGCCACACGCTTGTCAAATGTATTGACAACGCCGTCAGAAACACGCTTTTTTTGCTGCCACGGCAGTGAACCGCTGCCGTGGCCTGCTGGGAATCTTGCTCGCGGTAACTCTGCAGGCGTTAAGCCAAGGCGATGCCCGCCAGAGAACTCTGCAACTTGTGTCTAACGGACAACACCTAGCTGAGCTGACTGTACATTTCCTCTCGACAATAATGTAGAGTTGTTTGGTTGTAATTACAAACAGACAATCGAAAGGTCAGGAAATGGATTTGGTGTACAAGAACGAGAAGACACTGTTCGTGCTGATGCTGGTGCTCTCGCTCCTCGTCTGGGCCGGGCTGGTGCTGGGCCTTGGCTGGACCGTGCTGGGTTATGCGCTGATGTTCTTCCTGTTCTACTGCTTCGCGCAGTCGGCGCTGATTTCCTACATCAAGGGCACGGGCGTGCGCATCACCGCCGAGCAGTTTCCCGACCTCGACCGCCAGATCCTGGCCTGCTGCGCCAAGCTAGGCCTGGAGCGCGAGCCGGAGGCCTATCTGCTGCAGATGGGCGGCTCGCTGAACGCCTTCGCTACCCGCTTCCTGGGGCGCGACTTCCTGGTGCTGTACACGGACGTGGTCGACGGCCTGCACGAGAATCCGGATGCGCTGAATTTCTACATCGGCCACGAAATCGGCCACATCAAGCGCAAGCACCTGAGCTGGGCGACGGTGCTGTTGCCGGCCTCGGTGCTGCCGCTGGTCGGCGCCGCCTATTCGCGCGCCCGCGAGTACACCTGCGACCGGCATGGCCTGGCGGCCTGCGAGCAACCGATCAACGCCGAATTCGGCATGGCCGCGCTGGCGGCCGGCGGCAAGCGCTGGCGCACCATGAACAAGAGCGCCTTCATCGCGCAGTCGCGCGAGACCGAAGGCTTCTGGATGTCCTTCCACGAACTGGTCGGCGATTATCCCTGGCTGGTCAAGCGCATGGCCGCGGTGCGCGCCCTGGCCGCAGGACAGGAAGTGCAGCAGCCGCGCCGCCACTGGCTGGCCGCGCTGATGGCCCTGTTCGTGCCGCGCATGGGTGCGGGCGGCGCGGGCGGCGTGGTGGTGCTGGCTGCGACCGCCGGCATCCTGGCCGCGGTGGCGATCCCGGCCTACCAGGCCTACCAGCAGAAGGCGGTGGTGGCCAGCGCCTATGCGGCCGGCCAGGGCGCCAGCGCCAAGGTCGAGGCGTATCTCGTCGAGCACGGCAGCATCCCGACCCTGGCCCAGGCCGGCGTGCAGGCCAGCGCCGGCGCTCCGGCCGTGCGCGAACTGGAAATCGACCCGAAGAACGCAACCCTGCGCGTGCTGACCAGCATCGAGACGAAAGAGGGCGCCGGCGTGCTCGTGTTCGAGCCTTCGATGGACGAGGAGAAGAACATTTCCTGGGCTTGCAGCGCCGAGGGCATCATGCGGGATGCACTGCCCCAGGAATGTCGTTAATCCTGCTGGTCGCGCATCCACTCCTTCAGGCCATTGACCCAGTCCTTGGCCGGCAGGTTGTAGCGCCGTTTGATCGCGCCGGCGCGCTCGTAGAGCACCGAGAAATCGATCTCCGGCGCGTTCTTGAAGGCGAGGACGACGATGTTCGCGTCGTGCACCTCGGGTAGCCAGACCACGGCGTCGAACACCTCGCGCATCGCGTCCAGGTTCCTGTCGTAGCAGGAGATATCGCCGAACACGTTGGTGGTCATGATGCCGTCCCGGCTTAGGCAATCGAAGCAGGCCTGGTAAAACTCCGGCGTATCGAACACCGGCCCGCGCGCCTCCTCGTCGTACAGGTCGACCTGCAGCACGTCGACCTTGCCGTGGTTGGCCGGATCGAGCACGAAGTCGAGGGCGTTCATCTCGCGCACCTGCAGGCGTTCATCGTTCGGCGGCAGCTCGAACAGGGCGCGGCAGATCGCGATCACGTTCGGGTTCAGCTCGGCCGCCGTCACCATCGCCTCGGGAAAGCGGCGATGGCAGAACTTGGTGAGCGCCGCACTGCCCAGGCCCAGCTGCACGATGTGCCTGGGCGCGTCGAGGAACAGCATCCAGGCCATCATC
>DNCF01000491.1 GCA_003484545.1 Massilia sp.
GCTCTTCCGATCTCGCGGCGCGCGATCAGGAGCGGCTCGTCGCCGACGGCGCGCGCATCCGAGTCGGGCGTCACCGCGCGAGGAGCCTCGCCTTCGCTGCCGTGGCCGCGCGAGATCACGCCGGGACGCATCCCCGCCTGGCGCAGGGCCTCGGCCAGCCAGATGGTCAGCGGCGTCTTGCCGGTACCGCCAATAAAGATATTGCCGACCACGACGACCGGCACCGGCAGGCGCCCCGACTTCAGGACGCCGGCGCGGAACAGGCCGGCGCGCAGGGCCGCCAGTGCGCGAAACAACAGCGACAGCGGCCATAGTGCGCAGGCCAGCGGGCCGCGGCGCAGCCAGGCGCGGGTCAGGGTCGATTCGAGGGAATTATTCTTGGACATGAAGGGCGTGGATCGCAGCGGCGGCGCCGGTGTCCGCCTGCTGCAATCGCGTGGACTCCGGTGCCGCCCGGTATTACTTCTTGCCGCCGGTCTGGGCGGCGAAGGTCAGCTTGTCGTAGCCGGCCAGGCGCGCCGCCTCCAGCACGTTGATGACCATCTGGTGCATCGCGAACTGGTCGGCGTTCACGATGACGACCGGGTCCGCCACCGGCTGGCCGTTCGGACCGGAACGCGCGGCCGCCTTCAGGTCGTCGGCCAGGCCGGCCACGCCGTGGAAGGACACCGGCGTGTTGTTTACCGTGTAGTTACCCTTGGCGTCGATGGTGACGTTGATCTCGAAGGGCTTTTCCGCCGCCTTCTCGGCGTCGGCCGTCGGCAGCGTGATCTGCAGCTCGGTGAACTTGCTGTAGGTGGTCGACACCATCAGGAAGATCAGCACGACCAGCAGCACGTCGATGAAGGGGATCAGGTTGATCTCCGGATCCTCGCGCTTGCGGCCGCGACGAAAGTCGATCATTTGCGGTCACCGTGGACGACGTCGACGAACTTCACGGCCTGCAGCTCCATGTCGATGATGAAGCTGTCGACCAGGGCGCGGAAGTGACGGTAGAACACCAGGGCCGGCATCGCGATCGCCAGGCCGAAACCGGTGTTATACAGGGCCACCGAAATGCCGTGCGCGAGCTGGGCCGGATTGGCGCCGGCCGCGTTCTGCGAACCGAAGATCTCGATCATGCCGACCACGGTGCCGAACAGGCCCATCAGCGGCGCCAGCGAGGCGATGGTGCCGAGCGTCGTCAGGAAACGCTCCAGCACGTGGGCAACGCCGCGGCCAGCCTCCTCGATCGACTCCTTCATGACTTCGCGCGGGGCGTCGACATTGCGCAGCGCGGCGGCCAGCACGGCGCCCAGCGGCGAATTGCTTTCCAGCGTGTTGACGATCTCCGGCGTCACTTTCTTGTTGCGGTAGACGTTGATGACTTCGCCCAGCAACTGCTTCGGAAGAATCTTCTCGCGGCGCAGGTAAATCAAGCGTTCAATGATGAGGGCCAAGGCAATGATCGAGGCAATCAACAATGGCCAGATGGGCCAGCCTGCGGCTTGGATGATGGCGAGCAAGTGAACTCCTGACAGAACAGTAACGAATTCGGCAATGTAACAAGTTGCCGCCGCTGCGGCAAGTACAGTTCTGCACAAGTTCTGTGGATAAAATTGTGCGCAAGGCCCACCCCATGCAGGAAGCATGTTGATTCTTAAGGGAATTTTTCCATTGCGCAAGAAAAAGGCACGGCCAGCGCGCCTTCGCAGCATGCCGGACGGAGGGCGCCGCAGGATTATTGCTTACCCGACTTTTAAACATTTTCTGTGGATAAAAATGTGCGCAATACCCCTCACCCCGTGCTAAGCCTTTGATTTATCGCAACAATATTTTACTGCTGAAGAATGCAGCAGGATTGTTCTAATGCCGCCCGGCAAGGCACAGCGCATTTCCCCACATTTTTTGTGGACAAAATTGTGAGCAAGGCCGTTGATGTAGATCAACATCATTGATTTATAAGGAAAAAGTCTCTCTGCAAAGAAAGTAAGCAGTATCGCTTATCTACATTCTCTTCCGCACTCGGGGAAGCGGTTGGACGCGTGCTTCGCCACCCCGGAAGCGGCCTGGGGACTATGCACACTTTCTGTGGAAAAGAATGTGTGCAAGGCCTCCCTCCTTCACTTAAGTGATTGATTTTATTCCTCCTTTTTAAGTAGCCTGATTTTTGAGCAAACACAACATTAAGCCTTGCGAATTACTGTAGCGCTCGGTTGACGCCAGGAACGCGGAGCGGCGCCATGCTCTTTTTTCATTGCCTGTGCGCTGGTCCGTCCACTGGCGCCTTACGCTGCGCGAGACGACGGCGCATCGAGCGACCAGCGTGCGCAACCGGCGCATGTGCGCTTCTTCACATTTTCTGTGGACAAAATTGTGAGGAAGCGTCTTGCGGCAGCGCAATGCCATTGATTTTAAACATAAAAATTCTCCTGCACGCTTTTTTGGCACGAGCGTTTCTGCCCGCGATTTCCTCTTTGACGAGTGAGCGTCAGGCTACGTTTTCCCCACAGCGTCGATCCGCCAGCGCGGCCGTAGCATGAACTCTTCACATAAACTGTGGAAAAAGATGTGTGCAAGGCCGAGGCATCACACCTAAGCCTTTGATTTGTCATGAAATAGCCCTGCATGCACGCAATTTTGGCAGGTCCACGGGCTTACTGCTGAGTTCCTCACATTTTTTGTGGATAACATTGTGTCCAAGTGAACATCGCATCGCCTAAGTCATTGATTTAGAACAAATCACCCTCCTCTGCCCGCAAAAAAGGCGGTGCGATTCGATTCAAAAACCCCTTGTCGGGCGGGCATGGATGTGCCATAAGCTTCTCCGCTTATGCATCAGGATTCGACCATGCTCAACGATAACGACCCCGACACCGCCTACGCCGCGCCGCCCGTGCTTTCCGTCACCGCGCTGAACCAGCAGGTCGCGCGCCTGCTCGAACGCAGCTTCCCGCTGGTGTGGATCGGTGGGGAAATCTCGAACTTCACCCGCGCCGGTTCGGGCCACTGGTATTTCACGCTGAAGGACGATGCGGCCCAGGTGCGCGCCGTGATGTTCCGCAGCCGCTCGCAGTACGCCGGCTTCATCCCGCGCGAAGGCGACAAGGTCGAGGTGCGCGCGCTGGTGACGCTGTACGGTGCGCGCGGCGATTACCAGGTCAATGTCGAGGCGATCCGCCGCGCCGGCGTCGGCCAGCTCTACGAAGCCTTCCTGCGCCTGAAGGAGAAGCTCTCGAGCCAGGGTTTGTTCGACCAGGAGCGCAAGCGCGCCCTGCCGCTGTTCACGCGCAGCATCGGCATCGTCACCAGTCCGCAGGCGGCGGCCCTGCGCGACGTGCTGACGGCACTCAAGCGCCGCGCGCCGCATGTGAACGTCGTGCTCTACCCTGCCCCCGTGCAGGGGCAATTTGCAGCCGACAAGATCGCCGAAGCCATCATGACCGCCTCCCGCCGCGCCGAGGTCGACGTGCTGCTGGTGGTGCGCGGCGGCGGTTCGATCGAGGACCTGTGGAGCTTCAACGAGGAATGCGTGGCGCGCGCGATCGCCGCCTGCGCCATTCCCGTGATTTCCGGCGTCGGCCACGAGACCGACGTCAATGCGCTGGAGGCCATTCG